>NZ_JAKIHL010000030.1 GCF_021608135.1 Microaerobacter geothermalis | reverse complement strand
TGCTGTTTGATCTCTTTGATCTCGCCAATGACGATTTTCCCCACTTGATAGGTTTTTGCTAGCTCGATTATTTTTCTGCTTGCTTGATGGAGATAATTCTGAAGGATATGATGTCGTTTCATTCGTAATTTCTGAATATGTTTGGTAGTACCGAATGCTTTTGCTCCCACCTGTTTCATTCGTATGGATTGGTAATGTGCAATTCGTTGATTTATGTAACCATTGATGCTTTTTAATTGCTTGCCACTGATGAGGTAATTATCTTTACTGTGAGAGAAGGTGATTGCTGCAAGGTTATCCAGTCCGAGGTCAATCGCCATTAAATGCGGAGCGTTGCTTATCTTTTTTGGCTTCATTTGATAGATAATCAACAGATACCAAACTTTTTTGATCCGATCAAATTGGATGCGGATTTGTTGAATGTTTGCGTCTTCCGGTAAGGGAAGGTGTTTGACTTCCACTTTTAAACTGTCAACCTGAAAGACATCCTGTATTTTCTTTGAAAGGGAGAGCAAAAGATTTCCGTCTATTTTACGAATCGCAAAATTGGTAAAAATCACTTCGTTTTTACGCTTGTCTACATGCTTATAACCTGGGGGCTGAGGCATCGCTTTATACTTATTTGGGTTCTTCCTATAGTCTTCCAACGCTTTAAAATAGCTTTTCCAATTTTGTTCGAGAACTTTTAGACATTGTTGATAGGTATGCGAATGGAGATATTCCTTATGCCAATTGGATTTCAGTTCCCTTTCGAGCGCATGGTATGATTTATATTGGTTTTCACGGTTTTGATGGTTGGCAATGTTGTATAGTTTGGTGGTATGAAAGGATAATTCTTCGATGATTTGTTCTTGTTGACCGGTCCATCGTGGGTAGAATTTAAGCGTTAGTTTCAATCGATTCACCTCCTCTTCCTATGATGATTATACCATAAGAAAAGGGGTTATGGAACATTTGTTTGTAATCAGTCAGCATTCATCTCCCACTTATAGAAGATGGGAGTCTTCTGCTAAGTATTGATAAATTCTTCCCAATTAGGAGTTTCATTTTCCGGTAAATTCCAGTATTCCTTTCGATAGTCGTTGATACTCTTGACTTTTTCAGCTTCTTGATAACTATATGCTTTAGCTAGCGAACCCACACAGTAGCACTCTCTGTTGTAAGGATTGACTTCCAAATTTTCATCGTAAGGAGCTAGTAATTCTTCCACCTTCTGCTTAATGTCCTCTGTCTCCTTGGGAACTATTACCAAAGCAACAAAATGACTCATTTTTACATTCCTCCTCTTAGTTTTTGAAAAACAAAAAAAGCGAATCTGCCATATCTAGGCAAACTCGCTTATTTTTAAAATAATAAAACCACACATCTCCCTATAAAAGGGCATACGTGTGGTATTTTTAACAAATCCCATACATGCACACTTGGTATGCGCATGTTCTTTTGTGAGAGGCCTTTCGGTTCCCCTCGGCCCAGCTTTTCCTGCTCGCACTTTGGCGGGGAATACAAGGGCTTTATGAGCTAACTTTCGTTTCGCTCTTTACCGGCCTTACGACTACGGCGATCCGCTTTCTCCTGCTCATCATAGCTTTACCCCTTTTGCTATGATGGAGAGCAATCGGACTTTGATGGACTCACTTTCGTTTTTGTCCTTACCGATCTTTCGATGACGGATTCCTTATCCTTTAGTTGGGGAGGATAGAGGAATATATTGCTATATGTATATTTTACAGTTTTCTTTGGAAAACAGCAAGTGAAAAATCGAATGTATTTTCCCTTTTTCGCAAACAAAAAAGGAGTTAGAGGAAATATCCCCTAACTCCTACCGGTTAGCCATGACCTTTATAAAGGTCATGGCTGACGCTAAGGCGTCGTCCGCAGGGTTATGTGGTTTCAGGCCTTTTAGACCTGAATATTCGATCCGGTTTACGTCTGGATCGATCCCCTTCGCTTGCAATACGGATGATACGTCGTAAAGCGGATACGGTCCATTCCATTGTCGGTTTTCGAGATCATCCAAGATGACCTGTCTTAAAAAATTTGTTTCTACGGGATACCCTACATCCACCAGGATGTAGGAATCACCTTTGTGTTTTTGATATATGTCCCAGAAGGCCTCCCTCAGGTCAACGTCTGTTTCGTACTTTTGAAGGCCTTCTAAATTGGGCAAAACATTTTGTTTCACCCAATCATTTTTTATTTTGATTTGAGCGATCCCGGCGAACCGCTCGATTTCCTCGCCGGACTCACTTAATACGACTGCCCCCACAGCGAAGGGAGCCCCGTATAGCCCGTCAGTTTCAACGTCAAAACAGAAGACTTTCATTCAAATTCCTCCTCGTATAGTATTTTTAGACGAATATTAATTCGTCTCCGTTGCCTCGGCTTGTGTGAGAACTCGCAAGAGTGGGGTGATTACTCCCCCACTGCTTCTGCGATTTCCTTACGACAAAAATTCACTACGGCATCGAAGTCGTCTTCTTCTGCCGGAAAATTTGCCGGATTTCCCCCTGCTGGATACCAGATAAAATCGGCTTTTCGATTCTCAAAGTCGATGTTGACCAGAACGAGATCGCCCTCTTGGATCTGATCAAGCTTTTCGGCATCAGCTTCAAAATATTTTTTTGCTTCGACAATGATCGATACTTGTTTCATTTTTAATTTCCTCCTTTTTGTTCCTTGATTACATTTTACAATCAAGGAAGCCTATTTGGCTCCCCTGATTCTCTTTCCCGAAAATAAGATTGCAACGCCAATAATACAAGTTCCACCCCTTCTAAACTCGGGGTGAACTCCTCATCGTACTCCATACGTTTTTCTATCTCCTCCAAAAACTGGTACGATAACCTCCAACCTCTTTGGGCTTCATCAGCAGTTGCTACTGGGAATTCCAGCTTTTTCAGATTTTTCACTCCAAACTCCTCCTTATTTGATCAAATGTAAATCTTTTCAATACTTCTTGCTGATTTACTGCCTCTGCTCCAAGTATCAACAGGGCGACCATTGCAGTAATGCCACCTCTATCAATCTTTTTAGAAAGAAATTTTTCCTTCGGACTCATCAAAAATACCCCTTTTCTTTTAGCCTACAATACTGACCGTCTCCAATCACAACATGATCAAGAAGCTCAATTCCCATAATGTTACCGACTTCATGAAGTCGCTTGGTCACCTGTATATCTTCCCGACTCGGGGTTGGATCTCCGCTCGGATGATTATGGAAACATACGATTGAAGCACTATTTCTCATCAAAGCCTCTCGAAAGATTTCCCTCGGATGGAAGATGGAAACGTTTAAACTACCGATAAACACAGTCTTTTTCCCAATCACCTGACCTTTTATATTTAAAAACAGTACGACACATTGTTCTTGTTGGGCAAAGCGAAGTTCATCCATCATATATTGGGCTGCATCGTAAGGTGAGCGAATGGTGTAGGGATTCTCAGGTTTTGATTTTGCCAATTTCTTTGCAAGCCCAAATGCTGCCATTATCCTTGTAGCAGCAGAATCGCCGATTCCAGGGAATTCTAGAAGTTCGTTTTTTGAAATTGTAGACAATCTTCTTACTCCCAATGAGGCCAATTTACCACATAATTCCGGGGTAGCATGCTGCCCTATTATTATGGCAAGTAGATTCTGCAAATCCACATCTTCAGGTGCATAATACTGTATCGCTTCACGTGCAATCTGGCAGTAGTTTGGTCTTTTAATTTCGTCATCTCCAAACATACCGATTTGGACAATTTTGCTCATTTTTACCTCCTTTTTTTCACTTGCAAAAAGGAGGCCGGATGGCACTCCTAAATTGCAAGTGCCACCCGTTTTTTGCCCGGTGATCGGCAGATTATTCGCTACACGTTTTCTGTCCGCATCTTGGACATCTTACGCATCCCGGTACTCTGTCATATTCCAACGGAACCGCAAATTGTGATCCGCAGGAATAACATTCTATCATTTGATAATCGATTTGTTTTTGCATATTCATCACCTCGAAATTGAAAAACGTTCCCCTTTATCTTTTTCGAGAATCAAATCTCCTTGTTTCTTTTTTCTGACCGTATTTACTCAATATTTCTTCTCCCCAACCTATTTTTTTTAGGTTGGCAGATGTAACGGTGAGAATCTCCCATGGATTAATACCGTCCAAGACCATATCTTGAGCCATTTCCTTTAAAGAACTGGACTCAAATCTCCAAGAAGTCGAGACTGTATAGTCCCAAACTTTATCAGCAGTCATAATAGGTCCATGGTTATCCACGTATGACTTTAATTTGTCTTTTATAGACTTTAACACTGCTTCCAAACGTTCGGCTTCGTTGGCAAGTTGAATCGCTTCTTCAGCGGTCTCTATTTTTTCAAGAATCTGAGTAGCCATCATCAATACCTCCCAAAATTTTTATAACATTCCTCAACAAATGGACAATACTTACATAAGCCTGATGGTGTTGCGGGAAAAAGTTGTTCAGCTTTTGATGAATCCATCTCTAGCAAAAACAGCTTTTCCTCTATCTCCATGGCCGTGTCATATGCCCATAGCCTCGCTTTTTCTCCATCCGATAAATCAAAGGTTGTACTCTCTCTTCTTCTAAAGCGAAGAAAAAACAGTGAGCCAACAATTGAATGGATATTTCTTAGTTTCATCAATGCCCACGCATACAGTGGCAATTGCATTGTATTCCATACACCATATGGCTTCCGGTTCGTTTTCCAATCCACAAAAAAACCTTCTGGCGTGATGAGGTCAATATACCCTTGTACCTGTGGGGCTGAAGGAGAATCAGACAGAGGTACACAAAAATAGACCTCTGTCTCCCCCATTCCCTTTTCTGCTCCGGCATTTTGAATCAGCCACTGAACTTCTTCTCTTTTGAGAGGGAAGAAGTCCGTTTCGACTAAGCCTTTGTATACCGCTTCTTCTAACGAAATCCCGTCATTGATTATCATCTCAATTCCTTTGTGTACCGCTTTGCCTAAAGCCCGTGGCTCTGTCTGTGGCTCTTCCCTGCCTTCTATATAGCGAAGGTAAAACTTATATGGGCAGGATTCATATAGTGATAGACGACTGAACGAATAGATCATATTAACCTAAAACGGGAGGTCATCATCCGAAATGTCCATGACATCCCCGGTGCCAGCAAACGGGTCACTTTCTTGCTTTTTGCCCGATTGATTCCCATTTTTCGGTTGAGATAAAAATTCAACTTGATTCGCCACCACTTCTGTTGCCCATCGGTCATTCCCTTGCTGATCTTGATACTTCCTGACCTGAATCCAGCCCTGTACAGAAACGAGCGTCCCTTTTTTCGTATACTGTGCCGTGGCTTCCGCTATTTTCCCCCAGATGACAATCGGGATGAAGTCTACATCTTGCTGTCCTTCTTTGGCAAAGGGACGATTGACGGCCAGATTGACTTGAGTTACCGCCGTTCCACTTTGTGTGTACCGTAATTCAGGGTCTTTTACAAAACGTCCTACCAATGTTACATTGTTCATTTTATCCTCCTTCACAACCCTATCGGGCGGCTGACTTATTTTTATGCCCCGTCAGCAAGGGCTTATTTTTACAAAATTCTAATGCGAATTTCTCCGCCTCTTTTGCCCATTCCGGCCATTTGGAAAGAGAATAGACTTGAAGCACTTTTTCCAATAGCGGTGCCCCGATTTCTCTCTCCCTATCTCGAATGGACTCTATCGCTTTTTGGTATGAAAAAGAGTGGATTCCGACAATCAACAATTGAAACGCCTCATAACGTTCCCATTGAAGAAAATCGTTCCACTCGTTTAAAACAAGGCTTCTGGTTCTTTTGTAGTAATCCTTGTCCCTCTTTCTCAATTCAGCCCAATTAGGTTTTCCAAGATATCCCAACATTTTCAATTGGGTTGTGGTTAGCTTTTCCGCCGGGTGTAGTTTATACTTATACTTCTTTTTTCCGGTTTCTCTTCCATTTTCTCTTTGGTACATTTGAACTACTTCATGTTCCGGTACTTTAGTTAGAAGAGAGATAAACCGAAAAACCCCACCGGATTCGCCACAATACCAGCACTTGAAGACTTGATCAATGGTGTTTAGGGATAAATAATACTTATCCCTTCTTTTGATATCGGCGAGGCAAAACGGGCATTTGGTACGAACCTCTTTTTTACCCAGTGATCGGGAATCAAAACTAAGCCCGTGCTTTTTTGCTATATCCAAAATGTCAGGAAGCATGACACTCGACTTCCTTTACGATGGATATAATCTCCGCTTCACTTCCCGGAACGGGAATTTGTTCCCATTGGGGCTGAAGAGTGATGTGGCGATTGATCGGGACAATCTCCTTCTGGGGTAGCCAGGGAGCAAACTCCCACCATCGCCATTGTCTGTAGCAACTAATCGCCTCTTCAACATGCGTGCACTTCGTCTTAAACCGATGAGCCGGGCAAGCATGTGAAACAATCAATCTTTCATTTTCGGGTTTGACTTCGACCACGTAGACTCCGCTTCTGCTTTTAGACGGGATCACGCAGTAAAGTGCAATCCCGTCTGTGAAAGCTGAAATAATCATCTATTTCACCATCCTTAAGAAACCTTTTCCAAGACTTTCTTTAAGAATTTGAAGCCGTTTTCTTCATGAATTTCCATATCAAAAGGCTTATTTTGAGGGATTTTTTCCGATTCCTCAATCGCCTCCTTGTCTTTTGCGAGAACAAGAAAGACCTCACCGTTTCTTTCGACCTTAATTTTTGCGAATGGTATTCCGGAAGGAGAAATACCTGCTTGATAGTCTAAAAGCTTGTATTCTCCATTTGTCTCATTAGTTTCTGTGGATTGATCGGATTGCTTATCGTTTAGTTCGAGTTGCTTTTCATTTTCTTCTCGCTTAACAGGTTTATCCTCTTCAATTTTTTCTTCCTTCTTGGACTCCTGCTCCGAAACCTTCACCTTTGACTCTTGTGGCGGCTTTTCAGGATTAGGTGTTGGGGTTATTGGGACAGCTCCTCCATTTTCAGCCCCTCTATCTTCATCAGATCGGGGAAGGTCTACGCCCATTTCTTCTGCCGCTACAATCCCGCTGATGGAAAATTGGCGGCGAAGAGCAAACACCTCAGCTGTTTTCTGGATCATTGCGGATGGGAATTTATCCCATATTGGGCTACCGCCTCTCTCGTTTTGACTTGCAGCATTCGCTTTGAAGTATTCTTCAAAGTCTACGAAGACGGCAATCGGTTTCCGTTTTTTATGAAAAGCAACAGCCCAGGCTCCCAGGATTTTTCCTCTCTTTGATCCAAAAGAGTGGATGACCACCCCGTTTGGAACATCAAAGGAAAATTGATCTCCCTCTTTCACGACACCGCTTTGAATGATGTCATAGTTGGGGTTTTTTTCGGCGATTTTTAGAAATCCGTCACGAGTGGTTATGAAGTTAACTCTAGGTCCTTGCCGTGTTTCATACTTTTGAAACACGATTTCGTTCGCAAGCGGATTGAGTCCATACATTTCACAAACTTCAATAAAATGCCTGGCTTCGGCTTTTGTTCCTCCTTTCGGTTGGATCAACACCTCCCAAATCAGACTTTTTTGCTCACTTGTGAAATTGATCAATTTTTCCATATTTATCCTCCTTTTTTCACCTTTTTTTAACGGTCATAGACTTGACCAATTTTTAACCTTCTACATAAACAAAAAAGGCGTATCTGCTCTGTAGAGCAAACACGCCTTATTTTTATATCCCACCACTATCCAATGGAGGATAAATCCTCATTCATTTTCCAAATTACTTCTCCATTCAATAATATCATGTATTAACTCTTTAAGGTCTTTATGAAAAGGGTACTTCTGCTGTAAAATTTCAATTTGATCTTCGCTCAGAGTATCCCAAATATTACTAAGCTCGCTTAAAGAATTAATTGTACTCGATAAAATTTCAATTACCCGTTGCATCTTTTGTTCCTCCTCTTTTGAACGGAATTAGCAGCAGATTTGATAAATACCAATTCAGGCGAAAAGATCATCTGCTTCTTTGCCACGTAAAACATAACCACGATGGTACTCCTCAATCGATTCATCTAAATGTTTCTTATCGTCTTCAGTTAATTCTTCTAGAGGATACACCATCGTTGCTGAAATTTGTGGTTCATCCAAACGATCATTAAGAGAAAATAATACTTCTTTTTCAGTCATGAGAATCACCTCATGATTATTATACTCTTTCTAGAGCATATAAACATCTTCTCCTTTTTTGAAAAATAAAAAAACGCGTTTATCCATTATCAGGAAACACGTTCACGTACTGTAAATATCATCCTCTTCGTTATCCTCAAAAGTAGCTTCAGAAATGATAGTCCATCCTTTTTGTTCTAGATACTCAAGAAACTTTTCATTTAATTCCTTCAGCTCATCCACGGACAAGCTGTATATTTGATTCATAATTTCCTCTACACGACTCATTATTTGGACACCTTACCGTTTCTAATATCTCGCCTAACTTCTTTGATGATTCTATCCAATTCCTCTTCTGAAAGTTTTGGAGCGTCACCATATTCTTTGTCGCAAGCTTCAAATTCACTTCTTAAAACAGGGTCAATTTCAAAATCCCACATAATTTTATCCTCCCTTTTCATATTTTTTCACCTCCCTCTTTTTCACACTATCTTTACTTATAGTGTACTCAAGAAAAAGGTGATTTTCAATTAAACAAATAAAACCACACATGTCCCTATAAAAGGGCATACGTGTGGTATTTTAACAAACTTCCATACATGCACACATGGTATGCGCATGTTCTTTTGTGAGGGCCTTTCGGTTTCCCTCGGCCCAGCTTTCCCTGCTCGCACTTTGGCGGGGGATACAAGGGCTACATGAGCTCGCTTTCGCTTTGCTCTTTACCGGTCTTACGACTACGGCGATCCGCTTTTCCCTGCTCGTTATTCATTACCCCTTTTGAATAACGGGAGACAATCGGACTTTTATGGACTAACTTTCGTTTTGTCCTTACCGACCTTACGGTTACGGTGATCCTTATCCTTACTTTGGGGAGGATTGAGGAATATTTTACTATATGTATATTTTACGATGTCTATGAGAAAATAGCAAGGGGAAAACGAATATATTTTCCCCTTGGGGTTCCGCTTTGTGTGTAGCCTAAATAGTTACTCCTGAAAAAGTCGATATTTGAGTAAGTGTATCCTCTCATAATTTTTCTGGAGTAGTTGTTTTCCCTGTTTATTCCTTTTCATGCTTCCTTTTTGAGCATTATTGCCGCTCTTTGGAGGTTATGAGTCAGTATTCCGAAACCGACCCAGCTTTTTGAGCCGACAAGGCCCCGATACCTGCTGCGGCCTAAACCGTACTTTCTTTTCAAGAGGCTGATCTTGGCCTCTCCAGCTGCACGGTAGCGTTGCAAGTCTTTGAACCATAACTGTTGTTCTTCTTCTTTTCGTTTCTGGCTTTTCTTTCCTTTGCGGGGTATGCTGACTCGACGGACTCCCCGTTCGGTAAGCTTGATTTCATTCTTCTTGCTGCCAAAACCTCGGTCTGTCGCCACGGCTTTGGGCGCATGGCCGAACCGCCGGATATGTTCTTCGACAGCAGGAACCAGCAATTCATCATCCGCTGGGTTTCCTTCATACACGGCGTACCCGGTAACAAAGCCGCTTTCCGTCTCATCGATGCGGACTTTGTATCCGAATTCGGTCACTTTAGACAATTTGCCTTTTTTGATCGGGCGGGCTTGCGGGTCAAAAACGCTAACGATGCGATCCGGAATCACTCGTGTTCCGGAAACCACCTGTTTAGCTTGCTCCAGTAGCTTTCCGGTCAGATCAATGGCATCCGTTAACTTTTGTTTATTTTGATTCACCACTTGTTTGCCTTTGTCGAGAATCTTCTCGGCCACGGATTTCGCTTGATCGAGAACAGCTTCTGTCACCTCAATGACTTCCTGGGTGATTTCATTGACTTCCTCCCAGGACTCGCGGGTACGGCGGCGAAGTACCTTTCCGATGGAGAGAATCTTTTCTTTGATCTCGCTGGTTCGGTCTTCAAAGCCTTGTGCTGCATGGGAAGCGACTTTGCGAATCTTCTGAACCAATCGTGTAATGACCTTGACCCCGTCCTGCAGAAGGGTCGCATCTGTTGGGTGATGAATGTCGGATTCCACAACTGTGGTATCGGTACGCAGTTTGCGGTGTTTCAGGATTTCTCTTTCTTTCAGCTTCTCGAGCAAGGCTTCGTTGATCTGCTCCACGACTTCGTCGCCGTAACGTTTACGGGCATAGATGAGCGTAGAAGGATCTGGCATCGGTTCATCGATGGCAATTCGGCAAAAACGGCGCCACGTAATGCTGTCACCGACTTCTTTAATAAGAGACTCGTAGCCCAGATTGTACTTGAATTTGAGAAACATAAGACGCAAATATTTCTCGATGGGATACGTAGGGCGGCCCATTTTCGATTTCGTCGGATGCTTTTCAATAAACGGCTGCATGAATCTTTCATCATCTAGTAGTTCATCAATGATAGCGAGTTCGGCTGGAAGTGTTCGGATTACTTCCGGAAGTATGCAGTCCCAAAGGGTTAATTGTTCATCACGAAGTTTCAACATTTTTCTCACCTCAAAAAAGGATTTTTGAGGGGCCATATTGAACTTATTTAATATAGGAATTTCAATGCCCCTCGTTGTATGGATTTGTTTTGTGGATAATAACAATTTCCATTTCGAGGCATGAAATTCCTTTTATTTTTGCTCAAAACCTCAGACTTTTTCAGGAGAAACTAAATAGCGGTATTCCCCTGATCTGTAGTCATTGTTTGGCACATTTTCAGGCCTTCCATAAACGAGAATTTGGCGTTGTCTTACGAGATCATAGTTGACTTCGTATTTACCATCGGCAGTAGTAAGAGAAATGCCCTTTTCGGTTAGATACTGTTTGATCTCTTCATCTGTCCATGTTGCCGGATCTCCAAGGGCAAAAGCGACATTTGAGATTAGAAAAACTAGAATTAACGCTACGATAATTGATTTCTTCACTTCTCCTACCCCCTTTATTTAAAGTAAATGTGTACTGCATTTAGATTGAATTCATTTGCTACGATGCGGATATTGACTCCATCAATAACTAAAGTGATAGTTTCTCTCGTTTCATAGACTTGTTTGATAAGAGAAGGAAAGTTTGAATCAACCGGTACTCCTGCCGCATTTATCATTTCGGTTGCCACTAGGCGACCATTTTCTGTATTGGCTTTGAAAATGTCAATCAAGTTATTTTGCTCAGGATCTGTTGGATCAGCAAATTCTATCGCTGCAACTCCTGTAGCTACTACAGCATCCCCATTTATCCAAATCTCGTTATCTGTCCCTTTCAAACGTTCAACCAAAACCTCTTTCACATTCTCTAGCTTCGTTTGCTCATCCGTCTTGGGTAATGGCGGTAAATCAACCGGATCGCTTGGCAAAAACGGGCGTACTTTTAACTCCTGGATTCCCTTATCTTTCAGGTTCTTGATAAACTGTACCGCTTCGGCTCTTGTTAGGGTTCCTTCGCCATCATAGCTTTCAATGCTGATCTCGTTTGGATTCTTTCCCTTTGCCAGCCCCTTGCCGAGTAGATATTGGATAGCATAGTCGCCGCTGTAATTCACACCCTGGGTTCCAGAAACCAATTCTGCTACCCTTGTACGGCTAATAGGCCAATTTCGTTTGTCTATTGAAAATGCTCCCTCTACTGGGTAGTTGTAGGCGGTGGCAAAAATGTAATAGCCATCTGCCCAATGCTTGATTTTTGTTTCTGTGAGATCCTTTGGCTTGAATGCCCGAATCAGCATAGCCAAAAATTCTGCCTCAGAAACGGTTTTGTCGGGCTTAAAGGTTTTGTCGGGGTAGCCCTCAGTAATGGTATTTTCGGTAGCCCACTCCACCGTGGCCCGGGCCCAATGATTATTTAAGTCTTTAAATGTTATTGCACTGGCTATAGAAGAAACGGCTAAGAAGAGTACCAAGGTTATTACCAATACTTTCGTTTTCATCCTGAATACCTCCAGAGGATTTGATCTGTATATTCAATTCTCACTTTTTCTTCATAAACAAGAGAAATCCTTTATCAATCTTTCGACAAATACCGACATTATCAGGAGAGCTTCAAACCCGAAGTAACTCTTCCGCCTTTCTCTCTTTAACCCACTCCCCATCCCATTTATAAAACAAATGCTCAAAATCAAATTTCAAATCCTCATCTGTCGTCACTCTGATTTTAAGTTCCTTCAAATACTCGTTCAAAGGTGCTAACTGCCTTAACGATTCGGTAACCAGTATGATTCTTTCGGTCAGCTTTTCCCATTTGAAATATTGTTCAAATTCTTGTGTGTTCCCCCGAATAATGCCGATATAATATTGACTTCCGTTTCGCTCGATAATTCCTGTATAAGGGGCTGGAGCTGGAAGAACAGATACTTCCCCTTGTTCAGAAAACTTACCGTACAGCTGAAAAAACAAAAGCTTTTTCAAAATCGAATTCACATCATACGTTAACCAGGAATTTACTCTATATTTGATTCCCATTTGTTTCAGGATTCTTGCCCCGTTTATGCCCGGGGTGTATATAGGGATCTCCATATTCCCTCTTTTTATCACATGCCGGACTAATTTCCCTGTATCGACCATTTTCCCAAGCCGCTTCTTATCGCTATTTAAAAAAAGTCGGGTGATCTGCACGCCGCCGATCACCCCGATATATGCCAATGCTTTTAAAACTTTTTCATCGTACTGACTACTCCATAATATTCCATTCTGTTGTTTGATTGGTTGAATATTTGTCCATTTGACGGACCAGTCATGGCAAAGGGAAAACGGGCTTGCTCTATTCTGCATCACTTCTTCAGCCCCTTACACTTTTTTGACAATCCTGACTCGTATCTGCTCTTTTTTTACATCAATTTTTAATATTCGTACCAGTACCCGATCCCCTTTTTTAAACTTCTCCCAACGGAGATGAGGCGCAAGTGCATCTACTCCCGGTTCCAGATTCACAAAATTGCCGTATTCCTCTACACCTGAAATTTTTCCTACGTACTCACTGTGGACATGATACCTTCTGGTGCAATCCGGCCAAGGATTTTTCTTTGTTGCTTTCGCACTCACTTTCACTTTTTTTTCTTGTTCGTTTACTTCCAACACTTTTACTCTTAGATGATCACCCGGCTTTACTTTTTCGGTCAAATCATCAATCCAGCCGTAGTCGATCTCATTTATTGGAATCTTTACTTGAATACCCCCGATATCCGCCTTCACTTCTGAAAAATCCACCTCACGAGCAACGGCAATGATCGTTTGGCCTTCTTTGATTCGTTTCCATGTTACGTTTGCCATATGTTCAAGGGCTGCTGTACGGGAAGCGGTAAATACCTCACCGTCCCGGTCATAATTGATGATCTTAAAAGCAACCAACTCACCGGTTAGTTTTCGGAGCTCTTGAATATTATCTGCTCCTGAATATTCAAGGGGTATGTATCCCCGAATATGACCTATTTGAACAACGCCGCAAGGTTTATTTAACTTTGTTTCAATTCCGACAAGGTGAGCCTGTAAAATAGAATTGTTTTGATACGCACTGTATATCTTTTGCCAGTGTTCATCATATTTATTCTCCTCCAATTTTTCATCCTGAAAACCTTCGATTAAAATTTGGAGCATTTGATCAGACATTTATAATCCCCTCTCTTTTTTAGTTTTTCTAATTCCAAAAGTCATCCGATAATCTTTCTTTTGAATTAACTTGATGTGAACCTCTCTTTTCCGACAATACTTCCGGCTTACTTACAATCAATTTGAAAGGCAAAGAAGTATTTACATTATCCACAGTTTCAATTGTGTTTTGTGGATAACTAACGGATTGTTGAACTCCGTCATCTACCGCTGTTTCTTCAAACGGGTTGACTGCAAATATTTTCTCGGCCTTCTTCTTCTGTAACTTTGTTTTAATATGGGTTACAGGTTTAATGACCACTTTTAGATCAAAGATCTTTCTTTTATCATTTACGAGTCTGTCTTTCCAGTCCCTTGGAACAAAATTTCCCCGTGCTATTCCGGGTTTTTGAAGCACGCCGTTACAACGAAGCTGATGGACAAAGTGGAATTCAGGCATCCCGTTCATGAGCATTGCAGGGTGAATGCGATACCTTTCTTTTTCCACGTCTTTGTATGTTTTGGGTATTATATGAGGAATCAGGCTGCCTTCATAAATGTTGTCCCTTTCGATCACCGGCTCTTTTCCAAACAGATCAGCGATTTCTTTTGCCTCTGAACCTTTGTAACCTCCGAATGCAATCAAATTTTGACATGATGTTATAATGGTTTGTTTCATCGCTTTTGCACTTATTTTCCCGCTCTCCACTTCAAGCTGGCCCAGTGACTGGATGGCAAATATACCAGCCACTTTGTATTCGGCAGCCATCGTTAGAAAACGCTCGATGTCCGGGTTGATGTACCTGGAATATTCATCCTCAATCATGAAATGTGGTACGCGCGTGCGTTCTGTTCCTCTCCTACGGAATGTCCCTGATTGCAGGTGCATGGCTACGAATTGTCCAAACGCATCTCCTGATGTTCCTAGCTCCCCAAGGGCTGTGTTCACCGCGAGCACCCCCCCTTTTTCAAGATGTCGATCAATATTTATACTGGAATTTCCGGTGATCACCCTTTTTAAGTTTTGATTACTCGTCAGGTTTTCAAGCTGTGCCCTTAATCCGATGACGAATTGTCTATACTTGTCTTTCAGTGTGCCAAGCAATTCTGCTTCAAAAAATTGGACTAAATCCGTTTCACCGTCTCTTTGTTTTAATTCTTTAACTTTTTTCTCCAGTATCACCGGGTCCCGTAAGGTTTGCAGGACTTCCATCAGATCGAGCCGATCCCCTTGAAGTTCTTTCAACAACTTGGTTACGTTGCGGGAGGAAAGCTCCTGGACCGTGGCGAAAAAGGCTTCCTGTTTACCAAAGAGTGATTTTAGGACAGCCACTGTCGCTTCTGCCACCATTTCTGTATCGCCCTGCATGGGATTAAACACATGGCTTCGGTATGCTGAGTAACCTGATTCATCGGCATAGGACCGATTAACAGCCGGGTCAACGTGGATATAGTCAATTTCCATGGCTTCGCACATCTCACGAACCATAAAGGCAACGTCTCCTTTTGGCTCTATGAGAGATAAACCTACTTTCTTTCCAGCACGCTTTTGAAGGAGAATCTGATAAATGATTGGCTTTAATACCGTGGCTGTTTTTCCGCAGCGGCTTGGCCCTGCTACCAACATGTGTGTAAAGGCATCACGCCCTCCCCATTGAAGAAGTGGCAATAGATCACCCCCTATTCCTCTTTTTGATTACCGAGGACAAAAGTTATTTCATTGTCCCGTCTTTTAAACAGTCGTTTTAAAAATGATAAATGGGATGTTCTCTGCTTTTCTTTTTTCTGGGTTTTTCTGCTCATGGAAAGATAGATTCGATGGTAGATAAATACCGCATAAAGTATAAGGATTAATGTTATGACAGACACAATCCGGGTTACTAAAAGCGGATTCATCCATGTTACGGTTTCCCAAGTATGGTAAACCCATTTTCCAAATGCCCAGTTAAGTGACATGAGGCTGGATAAAAGAAAACTTGTTCCAGAGGCTTTCTTTATGCTGATTTGGGCTGAAAACAGAAGAAAAGTCAGGACTGCTAAACCAATCGGGAGCCAATAAGGAACGTTGCCAGATCCAGCTAAAAAGAGTATCCAACCGGTAAATATCCCTACCCAAGTTAAAAAGCTGAAGATTTTCACATCAAAATCTCCTCCCCTCTGTAGTTCCAATGTTTGTACATCATCAGTACAAAAATCACTTCATCTCTCATCAGTTCTTTTACCAGTTCCAATAATTCTTGCTGAATTTCAACCGGATATTGAAGAAGTTCTCTTTCAATCTCTTCGCTCGCTGTCACCTCCACGATTTTTTGTAATGGTTCAATCAATTGAGTCATAATTTTCTCCTTTCATGTTTTGATAAAAATAAAAAAAGGAGCTGAAAGGAAGAGGGGTTATCCCTATTCTTTCAACTCCGTTTATACGGTGGTTGTAGTGACATACTCCCACCACCTATGCTAACGCTTAGAGGTGGGGGCTTCTCGGGTAATCCCTTCTAGCGAAGGGAAGTTGACCGAGCGATCCCCGTGTGCCCCACGGTTCTTGTTTCTTTAGGCAATCCCTAATTGTCTTATGCCTTCGTTTTTGATATTGATAGAAGCATTCCAATCACGGTCTGCCACATAACCACAATCACAACGAAATGTACGCTCAGAAAGAGATAGAGACTCCTTTACTTGACCACAACATGAACAAGTTTTGGATGATGGAAACCATTTATCTATTTTGATAAGTTTTTTCCCTTGTTCCTCTAACTTGTACTGGAGAAGTGTCGTAAACATGCCCCATGCGTTATCAGCAACGCTCTTGCCGAAATTGAGGGCTTGTGACATTCCTTTCATGTTGAGATCTTCGATAACCACGCAGTCATACCGTTTTGCTAATTTATGCGATTCCTTATGAAGAAAGTCTTTTCGTTGGTTCGCAATTCTTTCATGTAGTTTCGCCAATTTTAGTCGCTGTTTGTGCCAACGATTAGAACCTTTCTTTCTGCGTGATAAAATCCGCTGTTCCTTCGCTAATTTTTCTAAGGCTTGGCGATAGAATCGAGGGTAATTGGCTGTCTTACCTTCTTCACTATCGACAAATAAACCGTTCATGGAAAAATCTAAGCCAACAACAGTTTGTACTTTTTTTTGTATAGGTTGATGTTCATATTCAGTAAGAATAGAAACATAATACTTTCCTGTTTTTGTTCGAGAAACCGTACAAGACTTAATGGTATGACATGATGGAATTTCTCGATGTTGCTTTATCTTTACAAGTTTCAGTTTTGGTAATTTGATATAGCCGTCTAAAATCATAATGTTTCCGTTGACCACGTTGGTTGTGTATGATTGTCTCGCCTTACGGCTTTTGAACTTAGGAAATTCTGCACGACCGGAGAAGAAGTTTTGATATGCCTTCTGCAAATTCTGTTGAGCGTTTGCCAACGCAAGGCTATCAACTTCTTTGAGCCATGCAAACTCCTTTTTGTACTTGGCAGGAGTCGGGAATTTTTGCTTTTTCAAGGCTTCTTTGTCATTCTTGAACTTCTCATATATTTCCTTTCGTTCAGCCAGCATTTTGTTGTAGACGAAACGAACGCAACCAAAAGTTTTCGCAAGAAGTTGCTCTTGTTTCTGTGTTGGGTATAGACGGAACTTATATGCTTTGTTTGCCATATCGAATCACCTCACTTCATGCTTTGGCTTTCTATATATTGCTTTATCACTTCAATAGGTGCACCACCTGTTGTAAGTAAGCAAAAGCTTCTTGACCAAAAATACTCTTTCCAAAGTTTTCTTTTTACTTGTGGAAAATTCTTTTTGATCAGTCGAGAACTTGCACTTTTATAGGCATTGATAAACTTTGATAATTCACTATTCGGATGTGCTTTGAACAAAATATGCACATGGTCATTATCATGATTCCATTCAACTAAGGAAATATTGTAATTTTCGCTCAATCGAATAAACATATCTTTCGCATAGTCAGATATGACATCGTCAATCACTTTTCTGCGGTATTTTACAACCAATACAAGATGATAATATAATAAAAACACTGAATGGTTATTACTGTCTAATCCCATTGATATGACCACCTATTATATCTTTACGACTGATTATATCACATCATAGAATTTTTTTGGATAAACTAACGAAATTCATCTCCCACTTTCACTTTGTTTAGAAGTGGGAGACTTCTTTCGGAGGGAAGTTAAATGTTCTGGAATTTCTTCGTACCAAGCATTTTGACCCGCGGGGATATGATTCAAGAGTTCAATAACTTTCGCAGTATGCCGTGTTAATTCGTTATTCAGTGCATCATTAGGAATAGGCGGTTCTGTCAATGCTTCTTCTGCCGTTCTATAAGGCAATCTGCCTTCGCCGTGTGTAGGTGCAGGAACCCTAAATTCTATATTAATATCATCTCTGATTCCGACAATGATAATTCTGTGCCTAGTTTGAGGTATACCATAATCCTCGAATTTATATAAATGTGGTGTAACTTTATACCCCGATTCCATTAAGTCTCTCATAATCATATTGAATGCCTGTCCATCATTTGCACTTTGAAGACCAGACACATTTTCTGCAATGAACCATTTTGGTTGAAATTTTCTTAGCACTTTTACCCCATATGTATATAAGGGTCCATAGTTGCCTTTAAGCCCTTTTTTCTCACCTACAATACTATAATCATTGCAAGGAAATCCAAATGTAAAAGCGTCAATTTCTCCGAGCGTTTCAATATCAAGCTCACGAACATCCTTGGTGATTACTGATTCTGGTCGATCAGGACAAATGTTGTGAATGAATGTAAGACATGCAGATTCATCTATATCATTAGCCCATTCGTGTTCGACCTTATATTCAACGCCGTTTATATCCACAACCCTGGCCATTTTCGCACCTAATGCAAGACCGCCGGGACCGCAAAAAAGTTCACCCTTCCTGAAAATCATAATTCTCACACCTCTATAGAAAATATAAATCTATTACATTATACTCTATTTCAAATGAAAAAGCAGCATGTTGATTTTACTTATTACCGATAATAACAGGGTTTACAGTAATTGCCGACTGAAAGCCCGCGGTTTTAATCGTGGGATGAAAGACGGCTTTGCCCGAACATCCCTTCATGGGATGGGCAGGACAAACACTCAGCATGTGTACGAGCGTATTTCTTTTTGTTAGTTCGTTGCAGTTTAATCATAAAACTGATACGATGATTATATGGGACAAGAATATAGACGTACAGCTACCACCGTATCTCTCATCAACTATCATTTTGTTTTCTGCCCACGTTATCGAAGAAAAGTATTAGTCAAACAAGTGGAAATTCGATTCAAGGAACTACTTGAAAAGATATGTCAAGAGAACGACTGGCATATTGTAGCCGTGGAAGTGATGCCAGATCATGTCCATCTGTTTCTGAACTGTCTTCCCACCGATTCTCCATCAGACATCATGGCAAAAGTGAAAGGAGTGACTTCTCGAATATTAAGGCAGGAGTTTAAGCATCTTGCTCATTTGCCAAGTCTGTGGACACGTTCCTTCTTCGTCAGTACAGCAGGAAACGTATCCAGTGAAACAGTAAAACGCTATGTCGAAGAACAAAAGAAAAGGGGGTGAACTCATGCAAGCTTTAACTGTAAAAATTCGCATCTTTCCTGAGCGAACAGACGTTCTGCATCGGTTAGGAAAAGAGTACATTCGGGTAGTTAATCAATTAACTGAACAGGCTGAACAACTTGGAGCTTTTCCGAAAGTGACAACAAAAGATGTAGAATCTCGACTTCCCTCTGCCGTCTGTAATCAAGCCATTCGTGATGCCAAGAGTGTGTACCGTACAACTAAGAAGTTGGGCACTCGCCCCATTCTTAAAAAACCTGTCTATTTCATCAACAATCAAAACTATTCCATATCTGAAAATACGGTGGCTTTCCCTATCGTCGTTGATGGTAAGACAAAGAAGACAACATTTCTTGCTACTCCAACGAATCGAGACATGGAGTTGTTAAGTAAAGCCAAGCTTGGACTGATGCGAATCGTTGAAAAATCAAGAAAATGGTATGCTCAAATATCGTTAGAAGTTCCAACAACCGACGAATCGAACGGTGAATACATCATGGGTATTGATCTTGGTTTGAAAGTTCCTGCAGTTGCAGTAACTTCTACAGGTAAAACTCGCTTCTTCGGTAATGGCAGACAAAACAAGTACATACGCAGAAAGTACCAACAACGTAGACGCAAATTAGGTAAGCTCAAAAAACTCTCTGCTATTCGGAAGTTAGGCAATAAAGAACAACGTTGGATGAAAGAGCAAAACCATAAGATCAGTCGGCAAATTGTCAATACAGCGATTCAAGAAGGTGTGTCGATAATCAAGCTTGAACGACTAGAGAATATTCGTAAGACGGCAAGAACAAGCCGTAAAAACGCAAAGAATCTGCATAATTGGACTTTCTATCAGCTTCAACAATTCATCTCCTACAAAGCAAACCTTGTTGGCATAAAGGTTGTGGAGGTTAATCCTGCCTACACTTCTCAATCTTGCCCTGCCTGTGGGGAGAAGAACAAAGCGAGAGACAGAAGATACGAATGTTCATGCGGATTCAACGCTCATCGTGATCGGGTTGGAGCGATCAATATCATGCGTCAACCTGTGGCAGATGGTAACAGTCTGTCAGCCTAAGATGCTATATGCACTGTCTTAGGACGGGCTGATGAGACAGCCCTGAACTTAGGGGAACTACGGATAGCAGAAATGCACTTCCGACTACCACCCAAGAATCCCACCGATACCGAAGGTGTCAGCTTGCGGCTTTAGCCGTGGGAGTCTCAATGAAAAAATACCTAAGAATCATGCCACCAATGGTGCGTTTCAGAAAATTACTTGCCCATGTCTTTGCACCACAATCTCAATATGAGGATATTGAGAAAACATATTGTCCAGTTCCTCTACCTGTCCTCCCCAAGCAAACAGTAATACTTCTTTACCGTCCATAAGGTATTTATCATAAGTATAGAGTTCCAAAAAGTAGAGCATCATTTGGTCCCCAAAGAGATAGTTTGCAATATACTTTTTCTTTCCATGGTGATCCACAATGTATTTAGCAAATCCGTTAACGCTATCAATTGGTGTAACTTCTCCATATTTGGTGAATATTTTCACAAAGGAAGTTTCTCCGTTAATTTGTTTCAAGGTTCGCAATGCAAAATGATACGGCAGGATGTTGAGGGTCCCTGCAACGGCTACTGTTTTTATTGCCGGTTTTAATTTTTTATATGATTCTTGACCTTTGCATAAGATTAGACAATCGGAAAATGAGTGGGTGCGGATTTCGTTGACGATTCTTTCGATGGTTTCTTCCTTAGAGTCGTTTTCTAGCAGGTATAAAACGTATTCTTTATTGTCTTGATCGACCAGGGCTCCTTTGACTAATGCTGAACGGTTCATGCCCCTTTTCTCTTTTACCTCTCTGCTTGGAATAAAGGACCATAAGTAATTAGAAAGTTCAATTAAAAGATCGTTTATTTCGATGAAATGGGCTAATGAATTGTTCTCTACTTTGTTGTCCCTCGCTCTTCTGCGTTTGTCTGTTAATTTATGTTCCTCCAGTATATCTATCCCTTTTTCTGTTATGAAGTAGCAACCCCCTTTTCCGTTTTTTAATGCTACCATTTGTTTGGACTCTACCAATCCTGCTTTTTTCATAAGGTAGAGTTTTCGATAGGCATAGCCGGGCTTTTCCACAAAATATAGTCGTTTGATTTGGTCAATACTTAGTGTTCGATATCTATAGAGATTATAGAGGATGTCTATATCACGTTTGGTGAGATTTTTCACTATTTTCACCTCGTTTTGTGTAAAAATTTCCCTTTTTTCAGGTAATGTTGCTGGAAAAAGTGAAGGGTGTTTTGTTGTTCTATGGGACGTTTTCTATGGTGTTCATTTGGGTTGGGTTAAGGGAGGGGAGTGGATGGGTTTAGTCGGTCAATAGCGATTGACCTCCTAAACTATTCGCTCCCGCCCAATCGCTTAACAAAAATTGTAAAACATAAGATTACCAACGCTTTGTACAACATAAATCCCTCTAAATTCATGTCAAACAGACTGATGCAAACTCATGATCTTACGTGTCAAAATAAGGGTAAGCAAAATACCTCTATTTTGACATGACTTTTGATTCTATTTGTTCCAATAATTGTATTTTATAATCCGTATCACAAACATAAATTTCTGTTCGTGGATTGCATTTATCTAGTAATCCAACTTCCATATATGTTATGTTTTTCCAATCATCATCCTTTATTAATCCGCTCTGACGAAGGCCATTAAAGATGAACCGTTTGCTTCTGTTGTCCAGGTCTCTTACTTTCAGATCAGGGAAGTATTGACGGATTAATATAAAGGCCTTTTCAAAGGTAATTCCTGAATTGATCTTCTGGATTGAGTTTACTGTCTGGCTTACATAAAAGTTTTTTAGCTGCTTTAAATATTGATTGTCTTTGTCATCGTAGAGAGGTAAGATCCCTGGGATTTCAAGATAAAATACAGGAAATTCATTCATATGGGTCATCTTTGCTTTAAAAGAGAACGTTTCTAAAGGATGTTGAAATGTATTGTTCTGATAAGACAATAACTCTTGATAATCCTTTAAATTAAGCATTTTGAGCAGTTCAAAAAGCTTTATGGTCTCCTTCAATCGTTCCACCTTTTGCTCATATTCCCAATCTCTTAAGATTATTGTTTTCATGATTACCTCCAATTAAATTGATGTTTTCTTTGATAGCCCACTCATCAACAAATTGTAAAATGCTTCATCTTCTTGTGAATCCTCTTGAGCAGCCGAATTCTCTATTGATTGTTTTAAATCGGCAACCAACCCCTTTGCCCTCAATTCCTCTATCTGTTTATGCAGACTCTCTATTTGCCCGATCAATTGACGTTGGTTCTCTAGCAATGATTCCAGCAACTGAGTTTGTTTCGCTTGGGTGGGCTGAAAGGTAAGGTAAAAGTCTATGGCGTTGTTAATCCATTCGCTCCTCTTCCCTTTTCCGGCCAATGAATTTAAAAAAGATTCATGTTTTTTGTCAGGCCGAAAAGTTATGTGCATATCAACCACCACCTTGTAACACAACTAAAACCCTTGATAACAAAGGAATCGCTGTGCGTTTATCACTTTTTTGTAACACAAGGCTGTAACACAAGTAAAACCCTTGGGACATATAGCTTCAACCGACTTTTTAACCGATTTTGTAACACAGGTCTAATCCCGGCAAATTTTACCTGTAACACAAAAAGTAAAAAAAATCGCCTTAACCCCTTACATACCAAGGGATTAAGGTGTAACACAATCCTGTAACACAAATGTGCAAAAAATACGCCTTCAACCCTTGTGTTTCAAGGATTGAAGACGTGACACAAAATTATCCTATATCCGAAAATAATTCCCCGTTGTTTTTCTTCTTCTGCAGCTCAATTCTTTCTTCCAGCCTTATCATGTGAAGCATCCCTCTTGCATCAGCAAACTGCGGATCAGGAATAATAATAGTTTCTGTCTTTAACTTGTTAAGGTCCAAAACATCCCGAACATCTTCGACCACACCTCCTGTAAGGAATATCGCCCGGATAAAACTGGTTTGATTACCCAATTTGGTTTGCAAAGCATCTATTACCAACTGGGTAATGTGCTTCTTTGCAGCCATGATCTCCTTGGAAAGATCATACTCACGTCCATTGAAAAAGATATAACCTTTTTGCAGTATAATTTTTTCAGCATCCAGAATCGATATAGGATACCCAGACTTCTCTTGAAAAGCCTGTTGTACTATTCTGCGAATTTCCATTGCTCCGGCATCATCCAGCGTAAAGCAAAGGTCCCCCCGAATTTCCAAACTTCCCTCAAGCACTTCATAAACTGCTACATCGACTGTTCTTGTTCCCCAATTGACAGCTGCGATCAGATTGCCGGGTCGCATGAATTGAGGATACCTGGGTCTGCCATTCGGATAAAGTAACCCATCATAGATACTGGCCACCCCTTGGGCGTAAATCGACACTCTATCAAATTTGATTTGCTTCGTTTTATTTTTCTCAACAAAGGTAATTTTGGCTTGGAAATTGGTGAGCATACGCTTCATTTCGTTTTTCTGGGCTTCAAAGTACTCTAAGGGTAGACCAGCCCCTAGCCAGATGTTTTTCCCTTCTGGAGCCAAAAGAGCGGCTGCTGTAGCGATTAATATTCGTGTGTGTTGATGATTGATTTTATTTTGTTCAAAGCAATAAGAGGCATTTTTACTTTTTCTGGCCAATTCACCCACAAAAAACTCTCCAGAGGCTTGATCATCCTCGTATCGGATATGAAGTTTCTTTAATTCATCTTCATCCCTCTTGTCCCCTATTAGCCCGCCTAAAGCACGGTTTAAATTTAGATTGTGCGCCATGCCGACAATAGAGGGAAATCTCACCTGATCTCCTTCCCCATTAATAGCTTTTATATATCCGTATCCCGGGTCTACTGATACCTTAAACATTTTATTTCCCCTTTCACTCTTTTTTTGAAAAAAATCACCCCTCTTCCCGAAGGAAAAGGGGTGTTAATCTTATGGGATTATTACATCGGTGGATACCGGGTCAAGCATTCCTCTGTCTTTTGTGTATGCAATGACTTTGAAGATGTAACTTCCGCTAGTTAAACCGGAATTCATATAGCTGTTTAACTTTACATATACTCTTAGTTTTCTAACACCGGATTCCCACCGCTCTACGTAATATCCATAGACATTATCTAGATTATCCCATGTCAGCGTAACATCGGAACCATTCACGGTTTTTTGTAAATTTGTGATATTACCGGATATTGTTCCGGTATTCGGGCTGCCAACTGTTACATTAACGGATACCGGCTCGGCAAATCCGTTTTGAGAATACACGATGACTTTATAGGTGTAATCTCCGCTTGCTACACCGACATCTACAAACGTGTTGGTGCTAAGGTATTTTCTAAGTTCTCTTACCGTTCCTTTATATCGTTCCACATAATAGCCGTAGACGTTGTTGAGGGCATCCCAGGTTAACGTGACATCTTGATTATTTACGGTAGCTTGGACGTTAGAAATCGTCCCAAGGTTTCCGGAACTGCTTTGATTGTTCACTGTTACATTGATATCCACCGGGGCAGCAAAACCAGCGGATGAATAAACAATAACCCTGTACACATAATCCCCATCGAACACATTGGAATCAACATAGGAATTTTCCTTTGTGAATGTTCTCAACTCCCTGGTTGTCCCTTTCCAACGTTCAACATAATAACCATAGATCCCGTTGAGGGCATCCCAGGTTAACGAGACATCAAAACCGTTTACGTTAGCCTGCAAGTTTTGAAGAGCGTCTACAGAACCATTAGAACCCGAAGCAACCGATACATCCACTGTCCCTTCAGCCCCAAATCCATTCGATGAATATGGAATGACTTTGTACACATAGTTTCCACTAGGAACAGCAGAGTCAACATAGGACATTGTATTCACAAATTTTCTAAGCTCCCTGACTATCCCTTTCCAACGTTCAATATAGAAACCGTAAACACTGCCAACATCATTCCAGCTTAAAGATACATCTTGGCCATTTACAGTCACTTGAACTGTCAGGGGCTGGACGGTGGTTGAATTGGAATTGCTGGTTATTTGAACATCAACACTCGTTGGATCAGCCATTCCTAAGCTGGAATACGCAATCACTTTATACGTGTATGCTCCCTCCGGCACATTGCTGTCTATATAACTGTTTGCAGAAACATATTGTCTGAGTTCCCTTGTTGTTCCGCTATACCGCTCCACGTAATAGCCATAAACGCCAGATATTGCATCCCAGGTTAAAGTTACATCAGAATTATTTATAGAAGCTTGAAGATTAGCCACAGGCGTTGCCGTTGCCGTTCCAGTTGTACCAACCTGAATTTCTTTTAAAACAGGATCAAGCAATCCGTTAGTCTTGCTGTATACAATCACTTTGTACGTGTAAGTTCCTGCCGGCACATTGCTGTCTATATAGCTGTTTGTGGAAACATATTTTCTCACTTCTCGAACAGAACCTTTCCACCGCTCGACATAGTACCCATAACGGTTGGAAACATCATTCCAATCGAGTGTTATATCGGACCCATTCACAGTTGCATTAAGAGTATCAATTGTCACAGGAACTGGAAGCGGTAAGGTCGTTACGTCTACATCGGTTGGCTGACTTTCCTTCGCTTGTGCAGAAACTCCACGAACCTTAACCAAATAATTGGTTTCAGCCTTCAACCCTGTTACAACCTGTGCCGTATTGGTCGTTGTTTGAGAGAAAACTTTTGCTAATCCTTCGTAAACATCCACATAGTAACGTACCGTATTTGCCATGCTGTCCCAGGATACCGTAAAGCCAGAATCAGTTATGCTACTGATTGTAACATTCGTGGGCGCATCGGGTGCAGGATAATCAGGTGTGGTTACATCTAAGGATACCGGGACTGATTCTATGCCATACGTTAAATCTTTTGCGATGACTTGATAGGTATACGTGGTGTTAGCCGTTACATTGGTATCTGTAAATACCTTTGTCGATCTTGTGAAGGTTCCTTTCAGATTACTTCCTTGGTATTTTTTAACGATATAGTTAACATCCGTCTGACTATCCTCCCAAGATAATGTGACTTGATTTAATTGAACGTCTATTGCCTGAATATTTGAGACAGGGTTAATCACCAATACATCAGTGGTAACAGTTCCGGTTACAGGGCTGGATATTTCTCCATTTTGATTACGAGAAACAACTTCAACATTATAATTTGTGTTTGGTTTTAGACCGCTAAAAGCAGCATTAAGGTCCGTTACCCATCCGCTGTTTTTAATAGGACTCCCCTGTTCATATACAGTAACCAGATATTCTGTTCCTCCAGGATTCCCGTTGGCTGAATAAGTTACCGTAAATCCATCAATAGCGATATTCGTAAATTGAATATTGCTTACCACATTTGCCTTTGTTACTTCGCTTATACTTACCCCACTGCTTTCAGCAAGATTCACTTTGGCTGTTAGAGTATATAAATAAGCAGTATTGGGGGTGAGACCGCTGTCTGTGAAAGTAGCAGCTGAACCTCTGTAAACCTCTATCCCGTCTCTTTTTAAAACATATTCTGTGGCTCCATTTACTATATTCCAACGTAAACTAATGCTATCTGTGGTTTTTCCGGTGACAGAAAAACCGCTGGGATCATCTAAGGCAAGTGTATTGGCAATTTGCGATACGATATTAGACAAACCGCCGTTATACCTTGCCTGGACCTTGACTGTGTAGCTTGTTGATGGAGATAAATTATAGAATGTTACAGAATTTGCACTGCTGTATGGTTTGGTTTCTATCACTGTCCCATTTTGCTCTAGTATAAATTGATATTCTGTACCCGGCGGATTGGCTGAATTGGCTATTGCTTGAATACTATCTATTCCCTCACTAATCGATAAACTAGGATCGATTAAAGCTGTGGTTTCAGCATTGACACTGACAAATGACGTTTCAATCCCGTCCTTATTCCTTGATTTTACCTCTAAAAGATACGCTTGTCCGGGAGTAAGATTGGCGAAAGTATAGGATAAATCAGTAATCCATCCACTGTTTATTGAAGTGCCATTTATTTGAGCAAAATATTCAGTGCCAGTAGGGTTGCCGTTTGCTTCCCAAGTAAGGGTAATGGAATCCACATCCTCTGATGGAACCAGATTAATCGGCACATTTGCAAAGGTTGTGGCAGAGAGTGTATCCGGACTACTATCTCCCCCACTATTTCTAGCGACTAAACTGTAAGCATATGTGGTGTTTGGAGTAAGTCCGGTATCGGTAAAAGCAGAGTTTGTTCCTGTATAAACGATTGTTCCGTTTCTTTTGAGTTCATATTCCGTTGCCCCTGAAACCGTGTTCCAGGATAAAACAACCTGACTTGCTGTAACATTATCGATTGCAAGATTAGGCTGAGCTGGGACAATGTTCGTTACTGAATAAGTGGCCAGGCTTACATTCCCGGCGGCATCTGTTGCCCTTGCTTCAATCGTCGTATTTTCAGTAACCGTGATCGGTCCGGTATAATTTGCCCATGTCCCCGATCCGATTCGGAATTCTTTGGTGACTGAATCACTAGAGAAATTGATTGTTATAGCTTGAGTTGACGTTGGAAGAGCCACTGTCAAACCTTGTACTTGAACGGGAGTGGTTCTATTAATCGTTGTAGCATCGCCCAATTGGCCATAATTGTTACGCCCCCATGCCCAAACTGTCCCATCAGATTTTAAAGCTAATGAGTGTTTGTATCCTGCAGCTATAGCAACCACATCTGTTAAACCTTGTACTTGGAAGGGAGTTCTTCTATTCGTTGTTGTACCATCTCCCAGTTGTCCAACATCGTTAAGTCCCCATGCCCAGACCGTTCCGTCTGATTTTAATGCGAGTGAATGATGGTATCCTGCGGCTATAGCAACCACTTCTGTTAAACCTTGTACTTGGAAGGGAGTGGTTCTATTAGCAGTTGTACCATCGCCCAATTGGCCATAGCCGTTATATCCCCATGCCCAAACTGTTCCATCGGATTTTAAAGCTAATGAGTGATAATATCCTGGGGCTATAGCAACCACATCTGTTAAACCTTGTACTTGGACGGGAGTGGTTCTATTAGCAGTTGTACCATCGCCCAATTGGCCATAGCCGTTATATCCCCATGCCCAGACCGTTCCGTCTGATTTTAATGCGAGTGAGTGATCGTATCCTGCGGCTATATCAACCACATCTGTTAAACCTTGTACTTGGACGGGAGAGATTCTATTCGAAGTTGTTCCATCTCCCAGTTGTCCTAAATTGTTACGCCCCCATGCCCAGACCGTTCCGTCTGATTTTAATGCAAGTGAGTGACCGTTCCATGCTGCTATCGCAACTATATCTGTTACACCTAGTACTTGAACGGGAGAGATTCTATTCATAGTTGTTCCATCTCCCAGTTGTCCTAAATTGTTGAGACCCCATGCCCAGACCGTTCTGTCTGATTTTAATGCGAGTGAGTGACCGGCTCCTTTTGCTACTGCAACGACATCTGTTAAGCCTGATACTTGTACGGGGGTGGTTCTATTAGTCGTTGTACCGTCTCCCAGTTGTCCAACATCGTTAAGTCCCCACGCCCAGACCGTTTCGTCTGATTTTAATGCAAGTGAGTGACCGTTTCCAGCTGATATAGAAGACATTTCTCTTTGGATAAAGGTTGGTGCTGTGGGCGGAGTCTTATCTATATTGCTCACCACGTAGCTTGCTTCACTGCTCCAGTTCCCGGCACTGTCCTGTCCTTTGGCATATACTGTGTTATTACTGGTCAAAGTGATCGGTCCAGTATAATTTGTCCATGTTCCTGTTGATCCGATCTTATATTGCTTCACCGTAGAATCGGCAGAGTAATTGATTGTGACCGTTACATTTCCGTTTGTTGGCGATGTTGGCGTTTGGCTAAACGTTGGGGCTGTAGGCGGTGTGGTATCAGCTAAAGTTGATATATCTAAAGTTGCAGGAAGACTATCTCCAGCATTATTTCTCGCTATTAAACTATAATTATATAGTGTCTCAGGAGATAATCCCGTATCGCTGAAGGTAACAGAAGTACCTGAGTAGATAACTGATCCATTCCGTTTCAATTCGTATTGAGTCGCATCAGAAACTACATCCCATGATAATGTTATGCTGTTAGTAGTTATTAAATCAGCTTTAAAATTTTGCGGTGTCATTGGTGACTGAATCAATAGATCAGAAATATCTTTTTTGAAAATCCCGTTATTTGACCAATATACGGTTGTATTATCACCAAATTGATAATAATATCCTTGTGCATCTGTAATTTGGAATTCTGGTCCATCCGGTAATTTTTTACCGTAAATAAAATAATCGCTTCTTTTCTTATAAATCACAATACTTCCGTCTGGTGATATTTGCGGATCAATTTCATCTTCAGATGAGTTTGCTATATTAATTATTTCTCCAGTGGTTAAATTTTTACCATAAATATCATAACCGGTAGTAGGATCATATCCTCCCCAGACGATTATGCTACCATCGTAAGAAGTTGAAAATGGACTGCGAGAGGCTCCAAGTCCAACTATAATTTGGGATTTAGGCCCCGTAACTTCTGTTGTCGTTACTCCTGTAGCAACTTTATAGCTTTTAATTCCGGTTCCTGATTCTCTCCAAAAAATAGTTGACCCATCCCCCGAAACAATGGGGTTCGTTTCAAAATTAGATGTATTTGGGATTGGAATAACTTGATTTGTATTCAAATTTTTTGCAAAAACATCGGTATCTCCAGTTGGACTTCCTTGTTCCCCCCAAACAACAATGCTTCCGTCCCCAGATATTTGCCCAAGGAACTCGTTTTTTAAGCTGGTAAGGTATAGATATTTCCCTGTGTTTAGATTCTTGAAATATACGTCTCTGTCACTGTTGCTTTTCTTTACCACAAAACCAATAGTAGATCCGTCAGCAGAAACAAATGGTTGTACATCGTCATAACTCGAAGAGTAGAGTGAACTGTTACTCCCATCAGGTTTTTTAAACCAAATGTCATAAGTATATTTGCTGCTATTCCATTTTGAAAAAAGTATAGTGTTACCATCCTGAGAAACGCTAAAATCATTGATCGGGCCACTCAGAACTGTTTGCACTGTCGCAGCACTTGCTTCATTAGGAATAATAGGAACAAGCAAAGAAAACACCATCGCAAAAACCAAAGCAATAGATAAAGATTTTTGTCCCATTCGCATACCTCCATATATTTATTTTTCAAGGAAAAAAATTTTTCTTACACCATTTCGTACACTTTGACTCTCTTTTCGCCCACAAACTCAACAAACATCTTGACAGGCCGCATTCCGATCAAAAGCATCCAATATTCAATCTTGTTTACGACCTGCCGATAAGTCAATTCAGAAGAGAAAAATACCTCTCCCTCAAGTGAGCTGCCGCAGTCAAAAGAAGCAAAAAAATAATACTTTCTCAAATACGCATCATCCCCTCTGATAGACTTGCCCCAGCCCTAACCGATTTACAACAATAGGGATTTTTACATTACCAAGTGACTGAATAAAACCGCTCCCCAATGCTTCAAAAACCTTAAATTCGTATTTTCCTTCAATTCGGACCTGCATTGGCTGATTGTAATTCCCCATTCCTTCCGTATGGGTAACAACCCATTCATCGGGCTGCATGTTCCGGGAGATCATTTCATTCTTCAAAGCGTCTTCTACCTGGGTCGTAAATCCTCCCTCCCTTTGAGCCAGATCCACCGCAATATCTGCAATTTGATTGGCTTTGATCAGGTTGGCTGCGTATGCCGTTACATCGGGAACAAAAACCATGAGAAACAAAAAGAAAATCAGGTAGATTCCATAGGCTGGTGTTTGACTGATAATCATCCCCTCCCTTTAAAAAAACGCCCCTTTCCATTAAAGGGAAGGAGCGTTTCTTTGACATTGATCTTACAGAGCCCAGTCGGCTTGACCAGTACCCAATGGGTCTGCAACCATACCGTTTCCAGAGCTTGCACTTGTGAATTTGCTCATAATGTTACCAAATGCAGTTTTGGCTTGGGGATACACTAAAGTCATAACCCCGGCGGCTAAAAGTAGACCTCCTACAGTAAGTAATCCGGTTTCAGAAGAAACCTGAGAATCCTCATTTTTAATCCAATATTTAACATTTTTGATCATGAACACATTCCTCCATTTTCATTATATTTTTGAAAAGATATCCATAAAAATCACACCCAATGCCGTCATTGGCAAAATTGCCATATCCGCTAACAACAATCCATTGTACTTATTAATCAGAAGAGGTCTTTGATTAATAAGCACTAAATAGCTTTCCTCCCGTAGCTTTCTCATCACCTCCACTTGTTTACGGATGATCTCACGGGAACGTGAACGATCCGTATTGATAGCCTGCTGTAAAGCAGTTACAAATGTTTGGGCTTCAGGGATATCAACCTGCTCTGCAAAACGCCGAAAAGGTTTAGGGGAACCAGGGTACATATCCATTTCAACTTGCAGCCTTTCAACAAAGGGCTTCAGGAAAGGTCCTGCAAACTTAGTGGATTCTTTCACCGCCTGATAAGGGGTATAGGAATACATTAGCAACCCTAACGGGGTCAAATAATCCGGCAGTTCCAATTTCCTCATAGCCTTTGCATACTCCATTCGCTTTTTCAGCATACGATTCGGATAAAAATACATCATTAGCCCGGATGCAACGCTTAAACCGAGTAAAATTTTATTCCCGTTAAATATAAACATGGTGAGAAAAAATCCGCTGAAGGCAATCGCATATATGATTTTTGTGATCATAAAATCTTCCGGCGTTTGCCTCATCCCTGCTTGTTCCAGTTTAACTTTTAAGTCCTCACGCTTATCTTGCTTAAGCCGAAGACTCTTTTTCGTTACTGAAACAAGTGGCTTGAAATACCTCTCTAAAAATGTGGCAGGGATCTGTTCTTCACCAATGTTTTTAATATACTCCGAGAAGGTGTAAACCCGGTCAGACTTCCTTTCGAGCAAGATGTAGACTACCCAAAACACAATCCCAAACAACGCAATAGTAACCGGCGTACCCAAACCATCCCCCCTTTCCCTGAAACAAAAAAATGACTGTAAAAAAAAGAGCTAAGATTGACATGATATTCCACCATTTTGTGAAATCATGCTTCTCTTAACTCTGTTCTTACAGTCGTTAATCAAAAAATATTCAGTTGTGACTCCCAAAATACGAGAGTGGATAACACCTTATCCATTTTATACTATACCAAACGTCTTGCGATGTGTAAAGGCATTTTTTGTCGAGTTTTTTTGCGATGTGCTTTTTTTTCGTAGGCTGTCGCCACAATATTTCCTCATTTCACGTTCATAGCACTCTTAAAGAAATCAAACAGATGGCTCTGAATGTTATCTTCTAATTTTCTTGCTTCAGTAAAAAGTCTTTCTCCAATTTCATCGGTCAGCTCTTTGATTTTATTATAGTTCTCGATAAACAATTTCTGCTTTTCTAAATCAAAATTTCCTTCTTCATCCAAAGGAATTTTAATCTCAACTTTCTTAATGTTGTTTAAGTTACATTTAAAACGATAGTCAAATCCATATTTTTTCTTTATGTCCTGTATATAACAAAATATATACATCGGGTCAATTTTTTCATTCAAAATCTCAAATGCTATTCTCGAAGTATTTATATAGTATGGTTCGGTATGATATACAATGTTAGTCCCTGCTGACCCATCTCCATCACTACCAATTGAAATATGAGGATTTTCCTCAGTTGGTCGATAAGGTTCTCTCCCAACTTCATCTATATAGGCTACAGGATTTAATGTTGCAGTATAAATTGGAATACCATTGTCATGCCCCTTATCCATTGTACTGTATATTTTCTTCGTATATCCTAGTTGCCCCGTGTAAAACTTAAACATTGACTCATTACCTAATGTAGTGGTTAAATAGTTTAACTTGTTTGCTGGCGCATCAAAGGTTTCCGATAACTTTTCTTCTAGATCAGAAATATTTGACTTCAGTTCTTCAAGTTTTAAAATTAGTAACTCATTTGTTATTTCTTCGCTTTCATCCTCGATACCTAAAACAACTTTTTCTTCACGAGTCCACCATTCATCAATCAACCATTTATTCTCAGGTTCAAACATAGTTATAGGTTGAATTTTACATCTTCCATTAAGTGGAGTATAACCAAATTTATTAGTACTAAAGTAATTAAACTGAGTAGCCATATCATCTAAATCATTTAGGTCTGTCCTAAGTCGATTAACGTCAAGTGTTTCTCCGATATTGCTTACAATATAGGTAAACACTGGTTCTGTTTGCGTCAAGCTTTTATCACTCTTTTTAGTGATTGATAGAATATATGTTTTTTTATCTGTAGTATAAAAAGTCTTCGTAGGTAAAGAAATAATCCCATTAATTATACACTCATTTTTTATAAACCTTTTTAACTCGGTATCCGCTGGTCGGTACAAAAAACCATCAGGCACTATGATAAATGCAGTACCATTTGGTTTTAACTCTCTGACCATTTTTTCAATAAACAAGCCTTCTTTCCCCTGTGAACTAATGGTGTAATAATTTTTTAAGACTGACGACTTACTAATATAGCTTCGATACAACGACAATCCTTTTGTTACGTAAGGAGGGTTAGACATGATTAGGTCGTATTTTTCTGGATTAGTTTCTTCAAGTGAACCTACGATCGATTTATTACAGGATTTAAATATGTTATTAAACAAAAGAGCAAATTCCTCAGTTAAATTTGGGGTTGTTCTAACTAATTCCGACAAAAATATTAATATATTAGCTTTTGCTAATACAATTGTAGACTCATCATAGTCATGACCTGAGTAGATTATTTTACTAATCAGTTTGTTATTATCAAAGTAAAAGTCATTTTTATTATATTGTTTTCTTCTAATCATCGTTTCTAAAATAAACCCACCAACCCCACAGGCAGGGTCATTTATTATAGAATTATCTGGTAAATCTTCTACCTTAGCCATTTTCACAATAGCTTTAATAACGTTTCGAGGTGTAAAGAACTGTGCTAATTGTTTTTTACCTGTTGTTCCCTTTAAAAATTCTTCAAATAACCGAGATTTAAATTCAGGATCTATATTTTTAAGGTCCCCGAACTTCCTAAAGTTGGTTAAGATAGAAAAAAACAGTTCATCCTGATTATGGTCATCCTTTAAGCTTAATCCGTTAATGATGGTAGTTCCATCTATAATACTTTCTGGAAACAACTTCTTGATGTATTCTCTTACATTACTTCTGTAGTACCTTAACCAATAGTTCTCGGCAGCATAAACTGAATCAAAATCAATACTTACTCCTAAATGATTTTTGTTAAGAACCCCTAAATCACTCAAGTATTTAAAGATGAATAATTCGATAAAAGTCATTAAACATTTTTTGGGGTCGTCACCTGTCGCTAACCAGACAGATTGCCAAACTTGTTTGGCTAACACTTTAGGATTAGATATATCTAGTTTTCTAATTTGGGAATTATCGTTCCCTAAAGAAGAAATAAGACTTTCAGCTAATTGCAGAAAAGACTTTATGCCGTCTTCAGTATTGAAGTCAAAGTTATTAACAATTTGATTTCCGTTTGAATCGGTTATGTAATCATAGCCTCTCTCAATGTCTTGGTCATCTATATATTTGTAGGTTGCATTTTCTGTTTTAATCTGTGGATTTATCCATATATATTGGTTTCCATCAGTTATAATACCAAACTTAGCAGAGAGCAACTCGCAATAAGTGTTACATTGCTCAAGTGCTTCTTTCTTTTTCTTATTGGAGTTAAATTCACTAGGTTTTTTGAACTCTATAACAGCAATGACTTGAATGTTATTCTTGTTTCTTCTATCAACAATTAAACCATCAGGTTTTTGCAAGGCGTAACTTCCATAATTTCTATCTGGAATAATTTTATGGGCTTTTAACTCATTTAAGTTAGTTGCACCTATATTGTAATATTCATAATTGCCTATCTTTTGCCCACGTTCAGTTAATCTCTTTTGTATTAACTCTTCACTCATTTCATCACCCCAAAGTATAAATTTTTTTCGCCTATCTCTCAACCCTTGTCCCGTCCGGCTCGCCGAACATCGCAACTTGCTATTGTCAAACCTGTTTTTTCTCCCGGAATAGGGTTATCAGGCGTGAACAAATACAAATACTCTATGATCACAGGCACTTCACGTTTGGACGTATAATATAGAACATGGCAAACATCATTTTTGGAATGTTTCTGAACTTTTTTCAAGGTTGTCCCAACTTGACCGTGCAAATGCTGGTTTAACCGCTCCAATATCATTTCTGTTGCAAAGAAACGTAACCGGGGGACGACCCGTTTCTTGTTCACAAATGTGTCAAAAGTATAGTGGATTGAAAAATATCCTCTCAAAAACTCTGCTTCTCGTTCTACTGAATCAAATTCGGGTATCCTTCGCTGTGTATTTCCTATTCTCCCTTCGTATCCATGCGAAAACATCCATTGAACATACGGATTCGATAGCGGCAATTTTAACCTCCAGCTTTCCCCGGCATATCTCTCAACAGGAAATAGACTCCGTTTGGGATCTGCAACATCACGCACTTTCTTCACGTATTGCTTATATTTCGATTGAACAAGGAAATAATCTCCGCTGATCCGGCCGCAGCCCCAAAGGAAACCAAGTGTCCAAAAATCCATTTTCATCCCCCGGTTTTTTTGTTTTACCGAATACTTCAGCATACTTCAGCGTTATTCTATTTTTTTACCGATTCAGAAGGGTCAAACCTGCTATGCTGCTCAACTTTAACAAATGCAAATACGATTGAGACAATGATAAAAACCAAAGCCCCTTTTCCAAAGGTTGTCCCGATTATTTTATCATAGATTTCAGGCGTAAAAAATTTAAAGAAAAAAGGAATCGCAATCACGATCAGTGCATTTTGTCTGAATGCCTGTTTTGACTGGGTCAGGGCGGCATGCAGCTTCATTTGCAACAATTTTTTCTGCTCAAATTCCTCTGCGGTTGTCATCAATATATCATGAAACTCACCGCCATGTTTATGGGCTACATCCAGCATATCGTGGAAAAAATGAAGTTCTTTGTACTTATACTTACGGTTTAGTTCACGGAAAGCATATTCCACTGATTTTCCAGATTGCAAGATGGCTAAAGCACTTTCTACATCTTTTTTTATCGGGTCCTCTAATAATGGAGTAATGCTGGTTAACGTGTCCACAGCGTTCCCGTACACAGGCATCGCATTAGCCGTTGCTTTCATATATATCATGAGCTTTTCTTCGGTTTTTAGTTTGTTTTTTCGTTTGTGCAAGTACAGCATCACCTTTGGGACCATAAAGCCAACGAGAAAGCCTATTGGCGAAAGAAAATATAGCTGGAACAATTGAATGGCCGCACTTCCTAATATCCCCCCGACAAAAACAAAAACCCAATATTCTTTTTCGCTTACGTTCCAATCATATTTTTGGGCCTCTTCAACAAACGGGGCTGGGGACATCCACCTGGTCCACTTTCTTTTTGATAAAAAATCTTTTGATTTTACCCGTTTAACTTCTTCCTGATGTTCAAACATATTTTTAACACGAAAGGATTGGCGAGAGTTCAGTTGATAGAGAAGATATCCAATGCCAACCCCGATAATGATTAAATATATCTCAGAGAGAAACATCGCTTATCTTCCCCCTGTCCTCTTCTGATAGCAAAGGTTTAATCTTTTTCACACTAATTCCTCTGCTAAACAGCCTTTTTGCCGTCTCCAAACGAATAAAACCCGTTTGCTTATGGGTACCATGGATTTTAGTGATTTTGTTCCCTTCTTTTTCAAATTTATGGGGTATGAATTGGAATAAGGGTCTATAAATGACTCTTCCATTCTCGTAATCTACTAATTCAACCACTTCGGTTATGCGGCGAACCTTATCGTCCATTTTTTCCTGAAAAATGACGATATCAAAGGTTTTGGCCACCCATTTCCCGATGATATCCGGCTCCAGTTTCATACCGGATCGAAGGCACATCATCACAAGGCGTTCCACAGTATCCGCACAGGAGTTGGCGTGCCCTGTCGTAAATCCGCCTTCATGACCGGTATTGAAAATTTCTAACATATATACCGCCTCTGGTCCCCTTACCTCCCCTACTGCCACTCTGGTTGGTTTTTGCCTTAGAGAGTTTTTGAGAAGAACCGTATAATCCACCGTTGTACTGGGGTCTGAGGTAAACCGGCATTCCATCGGAACAATGTGCTTCTGTGGGTATATGTCTTTCAAACGGGTCTCCGCTGTATCTTCTAACATAAGAAGTCTCTCGTCATCAGGGATGTGCTTGACCAGATACTTGAATAATTCTGTCTTTCCTGAACCGGTTGGACCTGCAATTAAAATATTCATTTTCCCTTTTACAAAAACCTCAAAAGCATCAAGCATTTCCCGGCTTGCCTGTCCGGAAGTTACAATCGTTTCATCATTAATTCTCAAGTCTTTGGCAAATTTACGAATGGTAATGACGATCCCCAGCCCGCTGATCAAGCCATTGACTATGTTAATCCTCATTCCGGGGAAGCGGCAGTCTACGTACGGTTTGGCTGAAGTCAAACTTTCTCCGGCGGCATTTACAATTTTCATGGCCACTTCCAATAGTTCTTCATCAGAAGAAAAGGTAATATCTGTTTTATACTCTCTTCCATTTTCTTCGACATATACTTCATTTTTGCCATTTACCATGATTTCCGTGATATCCTCATTTTCCATAAGGGGCTGGATCGGTCCCAATCCAGCCAGTGCATGCAAAATATGCTTTAATAAATCATCTGCATTAAATCCAGGCACAACAATCGCCTGTTGAGTAATGTAGTCTGCTATGATTTCTCCCAGTTTCTCACGTTTTCTCTCGTCTACAATCGATTCCTGAAACAACTTCTTATGGTTGCCCGATAAATATTGCCTAATTTGTTCAAGGATCGCCAAAGAGACTTTTTTTGCTCTAAACCCATGACTTTTTTCCTGTTCTGTTCGATATTTATAAGAATACCGATGCAAATCTATGACGTTGATTTCTCTTTCAACCTCTTCAATCGACTGATTTAAAATATTTATACGGTTGTTTTTCATTTTTTCATCGTCCTCCAGTTTAAATCGCATATTTCCTCCTTATCTTTGTTGTCCGCTATCTAAGTGACAAAAACTTTTTCTTTTTTTCCGGAACCGTTGTATCAATAAACCCGAACATATCCGCTAACTCCGCCATTTTTTTGTCTATCATGGGCGATCCCAGGCTCAAATCCAGCTCCAAAAGGGCACGTTTGGGATCAAAAGGAACAACCATCCTGCTTTCTTCCTGAATAAAAGAATCCAGTGCGTCTTTTTGAATTTCCTCATGCACCTGATTGAAAATGGTACTCCATTTTGTCATATTCAGAGGTGTGTTCTTTAACTTTTTCTTTAATTGTCCATACCTTACGATGCGTCCGGGATGCGGAGTCAAAATATTAAAAATCTCATCGCTTTCCAACATAACCGGGAACGAAAACAAGTGTTCAATTTCATTGGGCAGATTTAAAATAATGGCATCATAAGACAGATTTTTTAACCCTTTTATAAAGTGATCAATGAACTGTTCACTCTTAATTGACGGAAACTCCTCCACAACAAAATTTGATGGCAAAGCCATAAAATCCAGCTTAGGCGGTATTTTGGAAATCGCCTGCTGAATTCGCTTTTGGCTTCCAAAAACATCCCGTGGACTAGCAACATATTGCTTTAAATCAAATTCATCTTGATCAGACACGTGCATGGCTAATTGAAAGATATTTTTGGCTGGATGGCTGAGTCCGCTCGTCCAAGCAAACGAAGGATAGAAGTAATCCAGCTCAACATAGAGAACTTTATAGTTTCTTGAAGCAATCACTTTGGCCAAAGACTGCGATAAGGTCCTTTTTCCTTGTCCGGGTGCTGCTGACCAAAAGCTGATTAATTTAGACTCGTCGATTCTGGTATGCGCATACTCTTCTTTGGAAACATCCCGAATTGAAACTTTTGATGATAGGTCTTGTTTTCTGGAAATGACTCTGTAATTTGCTTTAACTGCAATTTGCCTTCTGCTTGCTTCTTCAGTACTTTCGAGTGGTTTGTTTTTTTGACTCAAGAAGAGAAACCCTTTATTTTCTTCTGCCTGTTCTTCCTTCTGTTTTTCCTTAATTTCTTCTTCCTCTTCTTCATACAGGTTAACATCCTCTTTCTTGGGACGGTATTTCATTAATTCTTTCTCTGCTTCCGCTTTTGTTTTAGGATGGTAAATTCTATCCAGAATTGTAGATATGTCAATTTCCCCATTGTCAGTGATGATGAGATCATATATATCCAGTAAATATATTTGTTCAAGCACTTCAAACGGAATCTCATCAGAGGCAAGAACGATAAACCGAATACCGGAGGCTTTTAATTGCTTTAAAAGATAGCAAATGGTTTTATATTTTCGATGGATATCCTTCTCATCGTGAATAGACGGTATATACATGGATAAAATGATGGTCTGTATTTCAGGAAAACGCTGATCGATAAACTCCAGCTCTTCAAGGTACTCAATCCTGTGTTCCCATTTAAAGTATTCTTCCAGACTGTTGTCTAAAAACGGATTTCCAGTAGCAAGTAAAATACTCATTTTTTCACTCCTTTATTTGTTGATTTTCTTTTTTCAGTTCTTCAAGAAACGTTTCAAGCGTATAGCTATTTTCTTCTATCCATTTGAGAATAAATTGTTCAGGAGTAAGAGACTCCAATTGATCAAGTTCATCCGTACCTTCATCCGCGCTATTGTTGTCCGCTTTCTCCGCTTGTTGTTTCTCCAAGTTGTCCTGATCTTCAATCTTAAGAAAGCTGGTGCCGGTTGCAACCGGAATAATATTCCCCAACATCTTCGCTTTGTTCAGGTAATCAAGTTGCTCTTCGGTAACAGCGAGTGTATACAGTTTTGCTAAAGCCTTGGGATTATTCGTTGAAGTTGCCACTTTAGACGGATCTTTCTTTTTGCTTTCTGTGTACTCTTGGGGGCTGAAAACATCCTGGGTCTTACTGTCTTTCACCGATGTCACGCGAATCCTTTTGAACATGCGGCCGACTAACGGTTTTTTGGATTCTGTTTGTGTGGTTGCAAAATACAGATCAACGTAGGCTCCGGGAATGATCGAATTCCCTGATGATGTTTCCAAGTCTACCAACAACGAAAAGGCCTTTTCATTTTTCTCCAGCTTTAATACGGCTGCATCCGGCATTTCATCTTTGGTTAGAATTTTCCCTTCATAGAAATACGAATTCTTTGCAATGCCATACCCTTCAACCGTCCATTTTCCGATAATCTCATCTGGATCAATGATGGAATTCGGGGGAACCGTTGAGGCAGGGACCAGCTTCTGAAAAAGCATACTTTCCGTAATTTCGGTATGCGGCGGAATATCCTGCCGAGCAATGACAACCGTTACAGGATTCATTTCTTCTTCTAACGTGAGGGAATTGTACTGGTATATCCCTCCCACGACTAACAATGCAACAATCACGGCTATAATCTTTCTTTTTGTAAACTTGCTGATTTTCACTCATACACTCTCCTTCGCTTTTTTAATTTTTAGATTCAAAAATGACTTCTTCTTTTTTATGACTCACCGTATACTGTTTATCTCCGCCATCGAAGGTATTGGTGAATTGCAAGAAATTACTTTTGGCGGTGGTATATGACTCCACGGCAAGCATCGGTGGATATGCTGAAAAGCCAAAAATTTGTATCTGTCGAAGTCCGCTTTTGGTATTGGCATTTTCCGCATAATACCTTAAAAAGGCTTCGTCAGAAATCTCCTCGTTGATCACCATCTGCTCAGATTCCCTCAACACCCCCCGATTGACAGAAAGAGAAAGAGCCGCTTTTGCGGCCCTTTCCAAGGATGTATCGTTATCCATATCTGCAATCTGCATATATCCAATATCTAACGTAAAGTAAGTAAATAGAACGATGATAAGCAATCCTATTGCAAATTTACCTGTCCAAGCCATCTCTTCTCCCCTTTCCTAATTTTCTCTGTATGGAATCCCCAAATCATCAATCATGGTGGGGCTGCCATCAAGTGGTACCGACCGATTATATTCCCTGATCTTTTCCAACATCTCATCATCAACCCAAAATATCTTTCTGGGATAATCAAGAGGGACATCTTCGGGATTGTGATATTGATCGCTGTTATACCAATCCACTGTATCCTCAATGATCCACTCTTTACCCTGCCAGTTAGAACCTACCCCTGCCGGAAATGGATGATAAGGGAGAATGGATCTGTTTACGTAATCGTCAAAAGGAGATCCCTTAATTGTGACATAATCCTCGTCACAATCGCTCAAATCGTTCTTTCCGGCATTATAGGCGATCACTTTGATTCGGTACTGACCATCAGGATAAGAAAAGGGCGTATACCACTTCCGTCCGCCATCAAGGAGTTTATCTCCAAAATCACGGTTGACATCCATCTTCTTGTAGAAAAGATTCCCTGACCATTCTTCAATATAAATTTCCGGCAACACCCAAGTATTCACCCAGCTTCCAACTGGATTTAAGGGTTCTAATTCCACTTCTTTCCCAACGAAATTATCTTCTGTCGGAAAATATGCCACTACCCTTGTCGGACCGTCATAGGTGTTTGTATCATCCTGATATTCTGTACGTACCTCGAAGGTGAAACCAAATCCTGCTTTGGTTTCTTTTGGAGTCACATTGATAATGCTTACATCAAGGGTCTCATAATAACGGTGGGTGCGTGTATACTCATGTTCTTCTGTATATCGATTCCCATCTGCATCAGTATGTGTTTCCGTCCTGGTGTGCGTTCTTGTTTCTTTTTTGACCAATCCCTGATTATATACATCATTCGGATCACAATCCGTTTCAGATAGTACCACTTGAATATCCACGCCGGCTGACATCTGATTGTTCCCGTAATTGATTTCCGGGAACTCCGGCGGAAAATTGATGGAGGCTACCAACGATCCTCCAGACATGGTTTTCTGGGCTGTCCAGGTGAAGTAAAGCGTTCTTTCCTCACCCGGGTCTAAAGTTACAGTGCGACTCCCCAGCTCCTGCCCGTTTAATAAAAGCCTTACTTTTGCTTCCTTTGGCTCAAATGTAAACCCGGCACTGCCCACGAGAACTTTTGTTACTACCGTTTCATCTTGCTGGTAAGTGCCTCCTTCCACACTTTTCACATATAAATCCACGTCATCGGTAAAGTAAATGGTTTGCTGTAACAGATTATCTTCCCACTTTCTTTCTCCAGAGGGCTTATCCCGTGAGGGATTGACCTCAAATTCAATATTTAGCTTCTTTTGATTGCTGTTGATGATAATCCCATCAACCGTGGTTGTGGAATCATACGGGACAACAATCCCTTCTCTTCTTCCAGCCTCCACCCCATTGATTCTCCATACCAAATCCGTGGTGATATTTCCATCCCAGCCCCTTTCATTGGTAATATTCACCGCAAGGCTTAAGTCCTCTCCCTGTTTTGGCGGATTGGCACTCATTTGCAGGTCACTAATGATTAGATTAGGAATCTGCGGATAAAGTTTTCCTGTGATGACATTATCCGCATAATTGATCTCTTCAGGCTCATTTCTGTAAGGATTAATCTCAATGGTATATGGCACTTCATTCCTTGGCATATTGTCAAATGTGACCGAAAGAGGCTGACCATACGGATATTCCCTCAAAGGATAAATTGTAACCCTTTGTTCCACTGGAGGATTATCTCCAAACTGGTATTTGAGCACGGTATCAAAAGGTTCATTTGCATCGGTTCGATTATAGACTAATACATTCACTTTTACGCTTGATCCCGGATAAATCCGGCCAAGGGGATTGGTACCGTCCAAGCTAAGTGACAGATTGACATATTTCCCAACCGTATACAACCAAAGCTCTCCGGTATCCCCCTTGTTCACCCCGAATGCCAGATGATTTTTAGCGAGCATCATTTCCGTTGCCAGCCCCTGCCCTTGCACCTGCCAGTCGCCCGGCACGCTCCCGTCACTGGTTGCCTTGACCGATGAACGGGTCAATGTGTTGGTTGTCCAATCAAAGGCAACCTCTGTTCGGTTGCCGTCATAATCCAGGAAAATAAGCTGTCCCTTCGTATCCCCGTAGAATACAAACGCTCTACCGTCTGAAGCTTTCCAAACCGTTGCATCATTGGCCACATCATTTCCCGTGGAGATATCCGGGTCAACGGGATTTCCGTTTTTGTCTTTTCCTGATCCAGCCTTAAATACCAGGGAACCATCTTCTTTCTTGAGGCCAATCAGCATCCCTGGTCGGCGTACAGGAAAGTAAATATTGGTTTCCCCCATGGCTGGAGAGTTGTTGACAAGTGTCATGTATCCATAGGATTTTTTCCATATTAACGAACCGTCAGATGGCCATAATCTGTAAAATGTCCCGTTCTTATCCGAAAAGTAAATTCCGTTATCTTCATACACCGCATTGGTTGGAACCCCGGTATCTGCTTTAAAGTCATTTGGCCATACCCGGGAGATTATCGGCTTCTCATTTCCACCAGGGTCGGTTACTTCAAACATCCCTACCAATCCTGCACGGGAAGAGCCGCGATAGTTTAACGTCACAACAAACCGATTGGGATTGACCGAAACTTCTGATGTGGAACTGGATATTTCGGCATTGGAATAAGTGTCGTCAAGGGAATAAGTACGATAATAACCCTCCCCAGTCTGATTTTTCGTTTTCAACCCCTTAATCGCATGAATCTTGGCATCAAACGCTCCAACGACTACCAAGTCACCGGGGAAAGCATGGGGGGCACCCACGATTTCTTCTCCAACAGAGTAACTCCCCAGTATTTCGCTTAAATCTGCACTGACTGCCAATACTTCAGACGCATTTCCGGAGTTATACCCGATATAGAAAACATTGTTCTCCGGGGACCAGGTGGGATGAGAATAGGTTTTGGCATAGTCTCCCAACCAAGTAGCACGTGCTCCCTTTTGGATTATATCTTGCTTATATGCCGCCTTGTCATCCCCAGGCTTAAATTCCCCGGCACTCACCGGAATCCGGTAAAAATACGTTCCTCTAGGCAGTTCAAAGAAGTTATTGGTGTCTGGGACTGCCGCAACGGCATAAAAATAGTCCCCCACCGCTATGGTTTGGGAGACCGACCAACCAATATCCAGTTTTGCTTTAAACTGCAAAGGGGGCTGAAGCTGAAAATCTGATACCGTCCGTGTTCTTTGATTATTTGCTCCATAGGTGTTCCAATCGTCTGACACAGGAGGCTCGACTGGAGCCCAATCGCTTTGGGCAATCGGCTGGGAATCGACTACAAATAGAAATCCAGAAGCCAAACCAACGAAAACCAACAACAAAATAAGATTTTCCTTAAAATTTTTCAATTTTTCTCCTCCTTCTAAAACAAAAACCCAACCTTATCGTTGGGCTAATTTTCAATCCATCCATTTACTTCAGCAATATTTTCTTTAAAGTATGACCTGGTTAGTGGAGTGTATATAATAACTCCCTTTACTCTTGGCTCCCAAAACACTCTTGCTCCTAGGGTTTCTGCGACAAACCTCAGCGGCACCATGGTTCTGTCATCCTTGATGACAGCTTTTGTATCGAAAGTGACCTCCTGACCATTTACCAGTGCCTTGTTTTCGCCCACTTTTAGCTTAATGACAGTTTTGGTTTTCCCGTCACTGTTTGGTTTTTCGATGGTGACGGTTCGGGTGAATGGATTCCAACTGACATCTGCCTCAATGTGACGGGCTTCGGCAATAAACCTTACGGGTACCATGGTTCGGTTATCCTCATTGATGTAGGGTTGTGCATCGGGAAAATCAATACCAACGTCATCTATTGATACGCTTACACTATTATCCCTTTTTATTCCATCTGTTGCAGTATCCCAGTTCATCAACGGTTCTTCAACCACTTCTCCTATCCATTCACCGCCACGCCCTTGATTCGGCCCACCAAATACAGGAATCGAAGGCTCATTTGAATTTGCCACTGCCACACCTGTCATCATCATTAACAGAAGTACGCTTAAAACAATTTTTTTGATGTTCATTTTTTTATTCTCCTTTCCATTTTTTTCTTATCTTAAGATTTTCCTCTTTGTTGGGCTAATTTTCAATCCATCCTTGTTCTTCTGCAAGATCTTCATCAAAATACGCTCTTTCGTTTGGAGTGTATATAATCACAGCTTTTACTCTAGGGTCCCAAAACACCCTCGCTCCCAGCGTTTCTGCGACAAACCTTAACGGCACCATGGTTCTGTCATCCTTGATGACGGCTTTTGTATCGAAAGTGACCTCCTGACCATTTACCAATGCCTTGTTTTCACCCACTTTTAGCTTAATGACGGTTTGGGTTTTTCCGTCACTGTTTGGTTTTTCGATGGTGACGGTTCGGGTGAAGGGATTCCAGCTAACATCTGCCTCAATATGGCGAGCTTCGGCAATGAATCTTACGGGTACCATGGTTCGGTTATCCTCATTGATGTAGGGCTGTGCATCAGGAAATTTAATACCTAAATCATCTATTACTACTCCTACCGTCTCCCTCCCTGCCATTCCATCTGTTGCAGTATCCCAGTTCATCAAAGGTTCTTCAACCACTTCTCCTATCCATTCACCGCCACGCCCTTGATCCGGCCCACCAAATACAGGAATCGAAGGCTCATTTGAATTTGCCACTGCCACACCTGTCATCATCATTAACAGAAGTACGCTTAAAACAATTTTTTTGATGTTCATTTTTTTATTCTCCTTTCCATTTTTTTCTTATCTTAAGATTTTCCTCTTTGTTGGGCTAATTTTCAATCCATCCTTGTTCTTCTGCAAGATCTTCATCAAAATACGCTCTTTCGTTTGGAGTGTATATAATCACAGCTTTTACTCTAGGGTCCCAAAACACCCTCGCTCC
>NZ_JAKIHL010000029.1 GCF_021608135.1 Microaerobacter geothermalis | reverse complement strand
GTATAGAAGTCTGGTGATGATGGCGGAGGGGATACACGCGTACCCATCCCGAACACGACCGTTAAGCCCTCCAGCGCCGATGGTACTTGGACCGGGAGGTCCTGGGAGAGTAGGACGTTGCCAGGCATGTAAAGGCCAGGTTGGATTACATTTCCAACCTGGCTTTTTTGGTGGATATTACGTTGTTATAAATTTTAGACTATCTATTATGGTAGAATGTATATGTAAGGAGTTGGTTTCCGATGAAAAATGTGCAAATTAACATTTCTATTCCTGAAACATGGAAATCAGAGTTGGAAAATCTGGCACGTATTTATTCTGTTGAAGAAGAAACGACATTAACCTATTTGGACTTGATTCGACGAGCGATTAAAGAAAAATACGAATTAGATTCCGATGAATGATTACAAATCCCCGAACCATTGTCGCTATCTTGTTCAGTATTATTTAGTTTGGTGTCTGAAATTTCGGTTTCAAGTTCTAAAAGGTGATGTCGAAGTTTCATTGAAACAAATTTTTCAACAGATAAACCAATTGCCTAAAGCAGGATAGGTTTTTTTGGATGCTGCCCCACCTGTAACTAAGGAAACATGTCCGGTTGACAGCAACACATGATGGTTGTCCTTACTTGAAACATGGGAGAGAATGGCTTTGCACTGAGAGGGAAGAGCGATGTGGTCCCTTTCAGCAGCGATAACTAAGATATCTGCTGTAATTTTACTTAGATCCACTTTTCTACCACGAATGACCAACTCGCCTGTAGTCAGCAAATTGTGCTGATAAAAATCTTTAATCCATTGACGATAAGCTTCTCCGGGAAAGGGAACTCCATCATTAACCCATTTGTTGATCAGTCTCCAGGAGTGAATGAATTTTTCATCATAGGCCTTTCTGAAATGTTTACCCAAGGACCGATGAAATTGGTGATCGGCTTTAACGTAATTCCCGAAAGAAGTCTCCCTTCTAAACGAAGTGAAAGTGGGAGATGAATTTCGGTTAGGCGCAGCCTAAAGTTGTCTCTTTTTTTGTACTATGATCTAATCGGTCTTAGATAAATGAAAGGCTGTTATATCAATGAAATTAGACAATAATAATCATTCAGTGTTCTTGTTATATTACCATCTTGTTCTGGTTGTAAAATATCGCAGAAAAGTGATTGATGATGCCATATCTGACTATGTAAAAGAAATGTTTGTTCGATTGGGTGAAAATTACAATATTTCCTTGGTAGAATGGAATCACGATATTGACCATGTGCATATTTTGTTCAAAGCACATCCGAATACTGAAATGTCAAAGTTCATCAATGCTTATAAAAGCGCAAGTTCTCGACTTATCAAAAAGCATTTTCCACAAGTGAAAAGAAAACTTTGGAAAGAGTATTTTTGGTCAAGAAGCTATTGCTTACTTACAACGGGCGGTGCGCCCATCGAAGTGATAAAGAAATATATAGAAAATCAAGGTATGAAGTGAGGTGATTCGATATGGCAAGCAAAGCATATAAGTTCCGTCTATACCCAACACAAGAACAAGAGCAACTTCTTGCGAAAACCTTCGGTTGCGTTCGTTTCGTCTACAATAAAATGTTGGCTGAACGAAAGGAAATATATGAGCAGTTCAAGAATGACAAAGAAGCCTTGAAAAAGCAAAAATTCCCGACTCCTGCCAAGTACAAAAAGGAGTTTGCATGGCTCAAAGAAGCCGATAGCCTTGCGTTGGCAAACGCTCAACTGAATTTGCAGAAGGCATACCAAAACTTCTTCTCTGGTCGTGCTGAATTTCCTAAGTTCAAAAGCCGCAAGGCGAGACAGTCCTACACAACCAACGTGGTCAGCGGAAACATTATGCTTTTGGATGGCTATATCAAATTACCGAAACTGAAACTTGTGAAAATCAAGCAACATCGAGACATTCCCCCGCACCATGTCATCAAGTCTTGTACGGTTACCCGAACAAAAACAGGAAAATACTATGTTTCTATTCTCACCGAATATGAACACCAACCCATACCAAAAGAAGTACAATCCGCTGTTGGCTTAGATTTTTCCATGAGCGGCTTATTTGTCGATAGTGAAGAAGGTAAGATAGCCAATTACCCTCGTTTCTATCGCCAAGCCTTGGGAAAATTAGCGAAAGAACAGCGTATTCTATCACGCAGAAAGAAAGGTTCTAATCGTTGGCACAAACAACGTCTGAAAGTAGCGAAGCTACATGAGAAAATTGCAAATCAACGAAAAGACTTTCTACATAAGGAATCGCACAATTTAGCGAAACGATATGACTGCGTGGTTATCGAAGACCTCAACATGAAAGGAATGTCCCAAGCCCTCAATTTCGGCAAAAGTGTTGCTGATAATGCATGGGGCATGTTCACGACATTTCTCCAATACAAGTTAGAGGAGCAGGGGAAAAAGCTTATCAAGATAGAAAAATGGTTTCCATCATCCAAAACTTGTTCATGTTGTGGTCAAGTAAAGGAGTCTCTATCTCTATTCTGATCGTACATTTCGCTGTGATTGTGGTTTTGTGGCAGACCGTGATTGGAATGCTTCTATCAATATCAAGCGTGAAGGATTGCGACTGTTAGCATAATCATAAATAGAGCATGGAACAGGCTCGATAGCTAAGTAAATTTCGTACCGTTAGGTGCGATTACCTTAGAAGCCCTAACCTCTAAGCGTAGCGTAGGTGGCGGGTAGTTCACAAACGTCTGGCTGTAAAAAATAAATAGTTCAATGGGAAAAGGGATGTCGAAAAATATCAAATTTTGGTATGATGAAGCAATAGATGGATAAAGTGTGGAGGATTTGACATGCAGGAATATACTTGGTATTCGTTTTTTTTTACATCTATACCCGAAGAAATTCTAATGGCGGCGATCGCTTACTCCCTATGCTTTAAACATCCACTAAAGGAAATAAAGAAAATTATTTTATACGGGCTGATTCTGGCAGTCATCATCGGCAGTTTAAACTGGTTGAATCCCCCGTTTGTCATTCGTGTGTTGATTCAGTTGCCTATTCTTATGGTAAGTTTTTATTTGCTATTCCGTGTGAGATGGATACTTGTTTTTGCCTCTATTGTATTATCTTATATTATTGTAGGCATAGTAGAAACCATTGTCCTGTTTTCATATATGGTTATTACGGAAACTCAAGCTCAAATCGTTTTACAGTCAACGAGCACCTATTTCCTTATATCCTATATATCCTTTTTCCTGTTGCTGTCTTTAGTATACATATTAAGCAAATTAAACCGCCCCTTATTTAGGATTTCTTCTAAGTACTCTATGAATAAGAAATCGGTGATTTTGTTTGTAATAATTGTTTTTCAAACCTTTCTTTTGGTAACAATTGGGACCATTGTCCTATTGGATATCATTGGAGATAATGGTATTATATTATATATTATTATTGGCATGCTAGTTGTTTTGCAACTGACTTCTTTTGTTTATTTACGTTATATAATCAGGGTCTTTGAGAAGGAAACAGAACTTGATGCACAAAAAGCCTATTTAGACAACATTAATAAACTATTTTCTACCATTCGTTCACAGCGGCATGATTTTATTAATCATGTTCAAGTGATGTACTCTTTTTTGATTCTTCAACAGTACGAGGATTTAAAAGAGTATATGAAAAAAATGATGGGTGAAATCAAGCAACTGAATCGGGTCATCATCAGGGATAATCCGGCATTAAGCGCACTCCTTCAGACCAATTTGGCTTTATATGAAATGGATCAGATTGAATTGAAGATGGAGATCAAGTCAAATCTTAGCGAAATCGAGATTAATTCTATCGATTTAGTTCGCATTTTAGGAAATCTGTTAAACAATGCAAGAGAGGCAGTAATGGAATTGCCGCCTTCTGAAAGAAAAGTTTCCATAGAAATCAAAAGTTTTGAAAATTTCAGCATGATCAAGGTAACTAATTATCGGCCTCTTATTCCGGAAAATATGATAGAAAAGATATTTGAAGGCGGTTTTTCAACGAAAAAGAATCATGACGGCTTGGGTCTTGCGGCGGTTAAACAGTTAGTGAAAAAAAAAAGGGCTATATGGAAGTCATCAGCAATGAAGAAGAGGGAACGGCTTTTTCTGTCATATTTCCTGTTTAGCAAGGAGTGACAAATGATGATAAGAAATTGGTCCAATAAACTAGCCGAAAGTATTTATTCTTCATCGGACAGAGCATATTCTGTTCCGGTGTTGGCCTATGGAATTCAGATTGTTTTATCCTCGCTTATTAAAGCGGCGCTACTTTTATTTATTGCCTGGATAACAAGCACATTTTGGACAACCCTTATTGCGGCTTTCTCCTTTTCTGTTCTCCGCACCTTTTCCGGTGGGGTTCATTGTACCACTTATGGACGATGTTTAGGGACAAGCCTTCTTTTCTTCCCTTTTTTTGGCTGGCTGACAATAGTAAGCTACCCTTGGTACTTAAAAAATGAATTCGTTTTTTTCAGCCTTTTCTTCCTATATTCCCTTAGTGTCATCTGGATTTGGGTTCCTGGGAAATGGGATACCAAACATCTCACTCATTCAGATTGGACCTTTAAGGGAAGAAGTGTCCTCCTGATTTTCATAATATTCAGCATTTTATACATCTTGCCAATCGAATCCTATACAGAAGTTCCTGTGTTGTTGTCTGTCATCATGGGATGGATGTTTCAGCTTTTTACGGTTACTCCTGCTGGTTACAACACGATAGGTGCTATAGATAAAAGGTTTTCCAAAATATTCGAAAGGAGGAACATCCATGCTTAAAGGGTTGGTTGTAAGGGTAAGTACCAGTATTGCTTCCGTAATCGCCTTAATAGCAGCAATGGATGTGGGAACCGCAAGCGCTTGGTTTTTGTATCAGCCAGAAGCACCTGAAGAATTAAGAAAGTCCTGAGGTCTACTTCTAAGAAGTTGAAAACAGAGGAAGAGGTCTAACTGGAGCCCTTCTCAATCCCGTAAAGGAAATGAGAGGGGCTCCCTTATTTTCACCATCGTCCTTGTCCAGAATTGGAATAAATTAGCCCTTGTCTTTCCTTGTCGAATTTGTTAATATAATAAACGTTGTTGATATTTGAGCCATTAGCTCAGTTGGTAGAGCACCTGACTTTTAATCAGGGTGTCGAAGGTTCGAGTCCTTCATGGCTCACCATACATATTCCCAATGGTCTCGGCAGCTTTTATCTGTCGGGGCTGTTTTATTTTCCGAACATTTTTTAGGTAAAAACGAATATTTATATTAATTGTCTATTAAACGTTCGGAAAAAAGGTTGAAATTTTATATTAACCCTGATACACTAGGGATGCAGATATGAGAATATGTAAAAAATATAACTCGTATAAATTTGGGAATATGGCCCGAAAGTCTCTACCCGAAAACCGTAAATTTTCGGACTACGAGGAAAGTGGACCTAGGGTTCCGTGATCAATGGGGTATTAATATTCAATTGATTGAACGGTCCAAGCGGTCCAGGTATGGTCATTTTGGCTATTACTACACCGAAGGGATAAAAACCCAGGCGGGTAGGTTTCTTCAAAAATCTACCCGCCTGGGTTTTCTGTTTCCTTTGTCAAACCGAATGATTTAGGCGGAACAGGAGAACTGACTCCATCGTTCAAATACCCAGATGTTATTGAGGGAACATGCAAGAGGGGGTTTGGTATAAATGAATAAAACATTAGTAGGCGTGATTATGGGAAGTACTTCTGATTGGGAAACCATGAAGGAAACATGCAATACACTGGAAGAATTGCAAATTCCATACGAAAAAAAAGTGGTGTCAGCCCACCGTACTCCTGACATGATGTTTCGATATGCTGAAACCGCAAAAGAACGTGGATTGGAAGTCATCATTGCTGGGGCTGGAGGAGCTGCTCATCTTCCAGGGATGGTTGCTTCGAAAACGGAATTGCCCGTCATTGGTGTCCCTGTTAAATCATCTACCTTAAATGGTTTGGATTCATTGCTCTCCATTGTTCAAATGCCAGGAGGAGTACCAGTGGCTACCGTAGCCATTGGCAAAGCAGGAGCGATCAATGCTGGTCTTTTGGCAGCAGAGATTTTAGGAATTAAGTATCCACATATTCAAGTGAAAGTAAAAGCACGGAGAGAAAAAATAAAACAAAAGGTTTTGGAGGAAAGTGAATTGGCATGAGCGTGGATAAAAAAACAAAAACCATTCTTCCTGGAAGCACCATTGGTATCCTTGGAGGGGGACAATTAGGCAGGATGATGGCCCTTGAAGGGAGAAGGATGGGATACCAATTTATCACACTTGATCCAACTGAAAATTCCCCTTGTGGTCAAGTGGCTGACTATCAATTTGTCGCTTCCTATGACGACGTGGAACAGGCAAAGGAAATGGCTTCACGGTGTGATGTCATTACTTATGAATTTGAAAATGTAAGTTCGTTAGTTGCAGAAGCATTGGGAAAACACTCCTTTGTTCCCCAGGGGAGCCGGCTGCTGTTTTTCACCCAGCATCGAATCAGAGAGAAAGAGGCTCTCATGGAATTAAAGGTTCCCGTTGCACCGTTTCATGTGATTAGAAGCCGCCAAGATCTGTTTGATGGATTAAAGGCAATCGGAACTCCATCTATATTAAAGACGGCAACGGGAGGCTATGATGGGAAAGGACAGATTGTTTTAAAAAAACCGGAAGATGCCGAAAGCGCCTTTCAACTGCTTGTTCAACATGATCGTGAACTCATTTTGGAACAGTTTGTTCCATTTGAAAAAGAAATTTCCGTGATTGTGGCAAGAAGGCAAAGTGGAGAGATGGAATTCTTTCCTGTGGCTGAAAATATACACCGGAACAATATTTTGCATCAATCCCTTGTTCCGGCAAGAATTGGTCAACGAGTCGAAAGTGAAGCGCGAGAGATTGGGAAACGGATTGCTGAGGGATTACAGGTCGTTGGACTAATTGCCGTTGAGATGTTTTTAACCGGAGATGGAAGGATATATGTAAACGAACTGGCTCCAAGGCCTCATAATTCTGGACATTATACCTATGATGCTTGCGTGACTTCTCAATTTGAGCAGCATCTTAGAGCGATTTGCAATTTACCCCTTGGATCAACTCAGCTGTTATCACCTGTGGTAATGGTCAATATTTTAGGTGAACATGTCAATCAGGTTGTTGAGAAAATAGCTGAATTCCCCCCCAATATAAAAATTCATTTATATGGGAAGAAGGGAGCAAAACCTAAAAGAAAGATGGGGCATCTTAATGTTTTAGCAGAGACCACCGAAGTGGCCTTACAAATCATTGACCAATTAAAAATATGGAAGAAAACGGAGGATGTACGATGATTGAACGTTATACCCGACCGGAAATGGGTGCAATCTGGACAGAGGAAAACAAGTTTCAGGCATGGTTAAAGGTGGAGATTCTTGCTTGTGAAGCCTGGTCCAAGCTGGGGCATATTCCAGAAGAAGATGTAAAAAAGCTTTGGGACCATGCTTCCTTTCATATTGATCGAATCTATGAAATCGAGCAGGAAACCCGTCATGATGTTGTTGCCTTCACCAGAGCCGTTTCCGAAACCCTTGGTGAGGAAAAAAAATGGATTCATTATGGCCTTACCTCAACGGATGTCGTGGATACAGCCCTTTCATATTTGTTAAAACAAGCCAATGAAATTCTCTTGAGGGATTTGGAGCGATTTCTTAATGTTTTGAAGAACAAGGCCAAGGAACATAAATATACGGTGATGATGGGAAGAACCCATGGAGTCCATGCTGAACCAACGACCTTTGGACTTAAAATGGCCCTGTGGTATGCAGAAATGGCGAGAAATCTGGAACGCTTTAAACAGGCGGCGGAAGAGGTCAGAGTGGGAAAAATCTCTGGAGCCGTAGGAACCTATGCCAACATTGATCCCTTTATCGAACAGTATGTTTGTGAAAAGTTAGGTTTGAATGCAGCTCCAATTTCAACGCAAACCCTGCAGAGGGACCGCCATGCAAGGTATATGTCCACTTTAGCTCTAATTGCTACATCCATTGAGAAGTTTGCTGTGGAAATCCGTGGTTTACAAAAAAGTGAGACACGGGAAGTGGAGGAAGCCTTCGTTAAAGGGCAAAAGGGATCATCTGCGATGCCTCACAAAAGGAATCCCATCGGTTCAGAAAACATGACGGGATTGGCTCGGGTCATTCGTGGTTACATGCTATCCGCCTATGAAAATGTTCCATTATGGCATGAACGGGATATTTCCCATTCCTCAGTGGAGCGGGTAATACTACCCGATGCTACGATTTTGTTAAATTACATGCTGCATCGTTTTGCCAATATTATAGACAACTTGACTGTATTCCCGGAAAACATGAAACGAAATATGGATCGTACCTTCGGCTTAATTTATTCCCAGCGGGTGCTTTTAAAACTGATTGACAAAGGATTAAGCCGGGAAGATGCTTATGATCTGGTTCAGCCACGGGCGATGCAGGCATGGGAAGAACAGCGTTCATTCAGAGAAATCATCGAGAAAGAATCTGTGATTCCTCAATATTTGTCTAAAGAAGAACTGGATGATTGTTTTAATTATCAATGGCATTTAAAGCATGTAGATACGATATTTGAACGGCTGAATCTTTGATATGAAAATAACATTTTCATATCAATTTGTGACCCTTCGGGTCATGGATGTTTAGTTTCACTTTTATATATAGATGGAATTAAAGAATTCACTAAGGACAGCCTTCGAATTCGTACTTAGTGAAGAGGCTAAAGATCGGGAATTAGCCCTCAAACTGACTCCATCATCGAATTACCCAGATGTTTTTGAGGGCTCCGATTTTTAGTCTTGGAACGGACATTAATCGCTTCTTCGCGAATTCGACTAGCAGACGTGTGAATTTTTAATTCCACATCTATAGAAGTATATCGAAATAATTTGTGAAAGGGATGAGGGGCTCATGGAGAAGTTGGAACTGCTTTATGAGGGGAAAGCGAAGAAAATTTACAAGACAAACGATAGGAATGTCTATTGGGTGGAATATAAGGACGATGCCACTGCCTTTAATGGAGAAAAGAAGGGAACTATTCTCGGCAAGGGTGAGTTAAACAATCGGATTAGTTCCATCTTTTTCAAAATGTTGAGTGAAAAAGGGATAGAGAACCACTATATTCAGTCATTATCCCCCACCGAACAAATAGTCAAAAAGGTAAAGATTCTTCCCCTGGAAGTGGTTGTTCGTAATATTGCTGCCGGTTCTATGGCAAAGCGCCTGGGACTGGAAGAGGGAACAGAAATAAAGCAACCGGTTGTTGAACTATATTATAAAAACGATGCTTTAGGAGATCCCCTTATTAACGAAGACCATGTGGCTGTGTTGGAATTAGCCGAACTGCAGCAATTAAAAAAAATGAAAGAAATGGCTCTTCGGATCAATGATATTTTAAAGCCCTTTCTATTGGATAGAAAAGTGATATTAGTAGATTTTAAATTGGAATTTGGAATAACAGATGAAGGGGAATTGATTTTAGCCGACGAAATTTCCCCGGATACCTGCCGTTTCTGGGATTCCACGACGAATGAAAAATTGGATAAAGATCGTTTTCGCAGAGATTTAGGCGGAGTGGAAAATGCCTATCGGGAAATATTAAAACGCTTGGGAGGGGTAGCGAATGTATAAAGCAATGATTTATATTACTTTAAAACAAAGTGTATTGGATCCTCAAGGGAATGCGGTAAAACATGCTCTTTTTTCCCTCGGATTTGATGAAGTGGATGAGGTAAGAATCGGAAAGTACATGGAAGTTACCCTCGAAGCCGAATCAAGAAAAATGGCTGAAGAACGAGTCAAAGAGATGTGTGAGAAACTACTGGCCAATACGGTGATTGAAGATTACCGCTTTGACCTGATGGAGGGATAATGGATGAAATGCGCAGTCATCGTTTTCCCTGGTTCCAACTGTGATATGGATATGTACAATGCCATTGAAGACTGCATGGATGGGGTGACAGTCAATTATATATGGCATTCCGACTCCGGTTTGGAGGAATACGATGCGATATTCCTTCCCGGCGGATTTTCTTATGGTGACTATTTACGCTCCGGTGCCATTGCCAGATTTGCACCTGTGATGGCCGAAGTGGTGGAAGCTGCCGAAAAGGGTAAGTTGGTGATGGGAGTATGCAATGGATTTCAGATTTTGCTGGAAGCCGGATTACTTCCCGGAGCGATGAGAAGAAATGAGGGGTTAAAATTCTCATGTAAATATACCCCCCTTACGGTGGAGAACAATCATACTCCCTTTACCAACCAATATGAACTGGGGGAGGAAATATCCATACCGATTGCCCATGGTGAAGGAAATTACTACTGTGATGAAGAGACATTAAAAAATTTAAGGGAGAATCGTCAAATTGTTTTTCGTTATCTGCATAATCCGAATGGTTCAATCGATAATATTGCCGGTATTACGAATAAAAAGGGAAACGTGTTGGGGATGATGCCCCACCCGGAAAGGGCGGTTCACACATTACTGGGCTCAGAAGACGGAAAGGGAATGTTTCATTCCATCATCCGCTATTGGAGGGGAGATTAATCGTGAGCATAAAGGAACCAACAGCTAATCAGGTGTTTGAGCACAAATTGTATCGGGATATGGGTTTAAGCGATGAGGAATATAACCGGGTTGTAGAGATCCTAGGGAGAAGACCCAATTATACGGAAACTGGAGTATATAGCGTGATGTGGAGTGAGCACTGCAGCTATAAAAATTCCAAGCCGGTTTTGCGTCGTTTTCCTACGAAAGGGGAAAAGGTTTTACAAGGACCTGGAGAAGGAGCTGGCATCGTAGATATTGGTGATAACCAAGCTGTGGTCTTTAAAATAGAAAGTCACAATCACCCATCAGCCATAGAACCTTATCAGGGGGCTGCTACCGGTGTGGGGGGAATCATCCGCGACGTATTTTCCATGGGTGCTCGCCCCGTCGCCCTATTAAATTCCCTTCGTTTCGGTCACCTGGATAAAGCCAAGGTCAAATATTTGTTTGAACATGTGGTTGAGGGGATTGCTGGATATGGTAACTGTGTCGGAATTCCAACAGTAGGAGGAGAAATTTATTTTGATCCCTGCTATGAAGGAAATCCTTTGGTGAATGCCATGTGTGTCGGCATTATTGACCATGACAAGATTCAAAAAGGAGTGGCCAAAGGAATAGGAAATCCGGTGATTTATGTAGGGGCAAGCACCGGAAGAGATGGTATCCATGGAGCCACTTTTGCTTCTGAAGAATTAAATGAATCCTCTGAAGCCAAGCGTCCTGCCGTTCAGGTGGGAGATCCCTTCATGGAGAAATTATTGTTGGAAGCATGTCTGGAATTGATTGATAAAGGTATGGTATTGGGGATTCAGGATATGGGTGCTGCAGGACTCACTTGCTCCAGTGCTGAAATGGCATGCAAAGCAGGGAACGGAGTGGAGCTAAATCTGGATCTTGTCCCTCAAAGGGAACCGGGAATGACCCCTTACGAAATCATGCTCTCCGAATCCCAGGAAAGAATGTTAATTGTAGTGGAAAGGGGCAAGGAAGAAGAAGTTGCCCAACTGTTTAAAAAGTGGGGGCTGTTGTCTGCTGTGGTGGGGAAGGTAACCGATGACGGACGACTCCGGCTTCTCCATAAAGGGGAAGTGGTGGCGGATATGCCGGTGAACAGTCTGGTGGATGGTGCACCGGTTTATTATAAACCCTCTCAAACTCCTCAATATTATCAGGAATTTGCAAATATAGATGTTCTAGCTGCGATTTCCGAACCCAAATCATATGAAGAAATATTAAAAAATATATTAGGAAGTCCCACCATTGCCAGCAAAAAATGGGTTTATCATCAATATGACCATATGGTAAGAACCAGCACTGCCGTTTGTCCCGGTTCAGATGCAGCGGTAATTACCATTCGCGGAACAAGGAAGGCATTGGCGATGGTTACGGATTGTAATGCACGCTATGTTTATCTTGATCCGGAAACCGGCGGTGCCATTGCCGTGGCCGAAGCAGCTAGAAATATCGTTTGTTCTGGAGGAGAACCCTTGGCTGTAACAGACTGTTTAAACTTTGGCAATCCCGAGAAACCAGATATCTTTTGGCAATTTGAAAAGGCCGTTGATGGCATGAGCAAGGCATGTTCCTATTTGAACACTCCGGTTATCGGCGGAAATGTAAGCTTCTATAACGAGACAAAGGGAGAAGCGGTATATCCAACTCCTGTGGTAGGGATGGTTGGGCTCATCCGGGATGTGAATCATATTACCACTCAATCCTTTAAGCAGGAAGGAGATTTGGTTTTCCTTCTAGGGGAAACAAGGGAGGAACTCGGCGGCAGCGAATATCAGAAACTGATCAACGGAAACATTAGCGGCCGTCCTCCAGTCTTGGATTTGCAAAAGGAAAAAAATCTGCAGCAGATGGTGTTGGAGGGGATTCGCATGGGCTTGGTACAAAGTGCCCATGATATTGCAGAAGGGGGATTAGCCGTTTCCTTGGCAGAGTCCTGCTTTGAAAAAAATCTCGGGGCAGAGCTTCATTTAAATACTTCCCTGCGCCCCGATATCGCCCTCTTCAGCGAATCACAGTCCCGCATTCTCATCAGCACTAGTAAAGAAAACAAAGAGGAAATCACCCGTTTGGCTCAAACATTTGGAGTTCCGATTGAAGGAGAAGGAACTATCGGTGGAAATACAGTTAAAATTAAGGTAAATCAGGAGACGGTAATTGATTCTTCGCTTTCAGACCTGAAGGCGCTCTGGGAGGATGCCATTCCATGCATGATGACATGATCTGGGATAAATTAAACGAAGAATGTGGGGTATTTGGGGTGTTTAACCACCCTGAAGCCCCTCACCTTACGTACTACGGTCTTCACGCTCTACAGCATCGGGGCCAGGAGAGTGCCGGAATTGTCGCTTCCAATGGGGAGTCCTTTACCTCCCACCGGGGGATGGGTTTGGTAACAGAGGCTTTTTCAAGGGGGGAGCTGGAGCGGATTTATGGCAATATGGCCATCGGTCATGTGCGATACACAACAGCAGGCGAAAGCAAACTGGAAAATGCCCAACCCCTCATTTTTAAGTACAGTCAAGGCCAATTGGCATTGGCCCATAATGGAAACCTGGTGAATGCCAATCAGGTTAAGCACCAGTTGGAAAGACAAGGATCCATATTTCAAACCACCAGTGACACGGAAGTGATTGCCCATTTAATTGCCCGTTCCGGTTATGAAAAGATTGAAGATTCCGTAAGGGAGTCCCTACGGATGATTAAAGGAGCCTATGCTCTCTTGATCATGACGGACAATAAATTAATCGTCGCATTAGATCCCAATGGGTTAAGGCCGTTATCCCTTGGGAGGATTGGGGACGGTTATGTCGTTTCTTCAGAAACCTGTGCTTTTGATACTATCGGTGCAGCCTATGAAAGGGAGATTGAGCCGGGAGAGATGCTGGTGATCGATAAAAATGGCCTTCATTCAGAAAGAATTTCCGGACAAACTTCTCGAACGATCTGTACCTTTGAATATATTTATTTTGCCCGTCCGGACAGTGATATAGACGGAATTAACGTTCATCAAGCGAGAAAACAGTTGGGCAGAAAATTGGCTGAAGAGGCGCCTGTAGCAGCGGATTTGGTTACGGGGGTGCCTGATTCAAGTGTTTCTGCAGCCATAGGATATGCCGAGGCCATGGGGATTCCATATGAATTGGGTCTGATCAAGAATCGCTATGTTGGAAGAACCTTTATTCAGCCCAGCCAGGAAATGAGGGCCAGAGGAGTTCGGATGAAGCTGAGTGCCGTAAAAAAAGTGGTGGAAGGAAAACGAGTGGTCATGATTGATGATTCTATCGTTCGCGGAACCACGAGCAAACATATTATCCATCTTCTTCGGGAAGCAGGGGCTACAGAGGTCCATGTGCGAATTAGTTCACCTCCAGTGAAAAATCCATGTTTTTATGGAATTGATACGTCTACAAGGGAAGAGTTGGTTGCATCCAAAAAAAGTGTGGAAGAAATCAGACAGTTAATTGGAGCGGATTCCCTGTCATTTCTCAGCATTGAAGGCATGATTGAGGCTATTGGTCGTCCAAATGGGCACCCCAATCGTGGTCACTGTTTGGCATGTTTTAATGGCTCTTACCCGACAGAGATCTACGAAGATACCCAAAAACCATACCAAAAATGTTAATGGAGGAACGGTACCATGAGTGAAGCCTACAAACAGGCTGGAGTCAATATTGACGCTGGCAATGAAGCGGTAAATCGGATGAAAAAGCATGTGAAGGCTACTTTTCGCCCGGAAGTTCTGACGGAAATCGGAGGATTTGGTGCCCTTTTTTCCTTAGATACAAAAAAATACAAGGAGCCAATACTTGTTTCTGGAACTGACGGTGTTGGAACCAAGCTAAAGATCGCCTTTGCTATGAACCGGCATGATACCATCGGAATTGATGCAGTGGCCATGTGCGTCAATGATATCGTTGTTCAGGGGGCTGAACCCTTATTCTTTTTGGACTATTTAGCTTGTGATCAGGTAATCCCCGAAAAAATTGAAGAGATTGTAAAGGGGATTTCTGATGGCTGCAAACAGGCGGGCTGTGCTTTAATCGGTGGTGAAACAGCGGAAATGCCGGGGATCTATGGGGAAGGGGAATACGATATTGCTGGATTTGTTGTCGGTGTTGTCGAAAAGGAAAAAATGGTGGATGGGCGCACAATTGCACCAGGAGATGCGTTAATTGGGTTGTCATCAAGTGGAATCCACAGCAATGGGTACTCCTTGGTCAGAAAAGTATTAATACAAGATCAAGGGCTTACACTCCAACAGAAAATTCCTCAATTAGAAAAAACTTTGGGAGAAGAACTGTTAACCCCAACCCGGATCTATGTAAAAACTATTTTGTCCCTTCTTCAGCGATTTAATATAAAAGGAATGGCTCATATTACCGGAGGCGGTTTTATCGAAAATATTCCAAGGATTCTCCCGGATGGGGCTGCCGTAGAAATTGATTACGGTTCATGGCCCGTTCCTGCTATATTTCAGTTGATTGAAGAGTATGGCAATATAGATAAAAAGGAGATGTTCCGAACATTTAACATGGGAATTGGAATGGTTCTGGTTATCCCCAACGGGCAAGTAATGCCCGTCATGAATTTCCTATCCGAACAAAATGAGAGAGCTTATTATATCGGTCGAGTCATTGAAGGGAAAAAAGGGGTAAGGTTTGGAGGGATTACCCTGTGAAATTTGCTGTCTTTGCCTCTGGGAGCGGGAGTAATTTTCAGGCGATTGCAGATGCCATCAAAAGTGGGCTATTACCCGGTCAATTGAAATTACTAATTTGTGACAGGCCGGGTGCCTTTGTTTTGGAAAGGGCGAATCAAGCTGGGATACCCTCCTTGCTTGTTGATCCCAAATCATATGAAACAAAAGCTGAATATGAGCAGTTTATTTTATCTCATCTTCGCAAGAGAGATATTCAATTTGTTGTCTTGGCAGGATATATGCGCCTGATTGGCGATACGCTTCTTAAAGAATTTGAAGGAAGAATGATTAATATCCATCCATCCCTACTTCCTTCATTTGCTGGTAAAGATGCCATTGGTCAGGCCCTTCAATATGGAGTAAAAGTAACCGGAGTAACCGTCCATTTTGTGGATCAAGGCATGGATACAGGTCCGATTATTGCCCAAGTCCCCATCTTCATAGAAGAAAATGAAACCAGGGAAAGCCTAACGGAAAAGATTCACAAAACCGAACACCAGCTTCTAATTAAAGTGATTGGTTGGCTTATTCAAGGTCGCATTCGGTTAAATGGCCGATTGGTAAAAATTATGGATGATGAAGAGCTAAAGGAGGCTTTCAAATGAAAAGAGCACTGATCAGTGTTTCAGATAAAAAGGGAATCGTTCCTTTTGCCAAGGAGTTAGTAAATCTTGGATATGAGATTATTTCCACCGGCGGAACCTATAAGCTGCTTCAGAGTGAAGGCATTCAGGTAACCGGGATTCATGAGGTAACAGGATTTCCAGAGATTCTTGATGGTCGCGTCAAAACTCTCCATCCCAATATTCATAGCGGTTTGTTGGCCATGTTGGATAAAGAAGAGCATCGTAAGCAATTGAAGGAATTGAATATTCAGCCAATCGATTTGGTGGTTGTTAATTTGTATCCATTTAAAGAGACCATCCAAAAATCTGATGTCACCTTTGATGAGGCGATAGAAAACATCGATATCGGCGGACCAACTATGCTTCGCTCTGCTGCCAAAAACCATCGCTTTGTTACGGTAGTTGTTGACTCTAACGATTATGAACGTATCATTACACAGCTAAAGGAAAAGGGTCAAATTGATGAGATGACCAGGCGTAAATTAGCAGCCAAAGTATTTAGGCACACCGCTTCTTACGATGCGATGATTGCCGGATATTTGAATGAACAATTAGACGTAAAATTTCCTAACACACTAACAATTACCTTTGAGAAAGTACAGGATTTAAGATATGGGGAAAATCCTCATCAGCAAGCGGCTTTTTACAGAGAAGCATTGCTGCAGAAAGGGAATATTTCCTCTGCTCAGAAGCTCCACGGGAAAGAACTCTCCTATAACAATATCAATGACGCGGATGCAGCCATCCAGATTGTGAAGGAATTTACTGAGCCAGCCGTGGTTGCCATTAAACATACCAATCCTTGCGGAGTAGGTGTCGGAAACACGATTTTTGAAGCTTATCGCAAAGCGTATGAATCAGATCCGATTTCCATCTTTGGCGGAATTGTTGCTGCAAACCGCCCCATTGATGGAGATACAGCCATGCAGTTAAAAGAAATCTTTTTGGAAATCATTATGGCTCCGTCATTTACAGAGGAAGCCTTAAATATTTTAACCACCAAGAAAAATCTCCGTTTGTTAGCCCTTGGGGACCAACTGCAGCAGGGAGCATCCCCATCCCTTCGCTACCATAGCGTCGGTGGGGGACTTTTGGTTCAGGAAGAAGATGTGAAGGAAATCGATGAAGAAAATCTGACCTGTGTCACGGAAAGGAAGCCGACGCCAGAAGAGTTAAAGCAGCTTCTCTTTGCCTGGAAAGTGGTAAAGCATGTGAAATCAAACGCCATCGTTTTGGCAAAGAATGATCAAACCATTGGAGTGGGGGCAGGGCAAATGAACCGAGTGGGCTCGGCACGGATCGCTATTGAGCAGGCTGGAGAAAAAGCAAAAGGTTCAGTGATGGCTTCCGATGCCTTTTTCCCAATGCCGGATACAGTGGAAGAGGCAGGCAAGGCGGGAATTACCGCTATTATTCAACCCGGGGGATCCATTAAAGATGAAGATTCCATCAAAGAGGCAAATAAACATGGAATTGCCATGATTTTTACCGGTCAAAGGCATTTTAAACACTAGAACGGAACTAAAGAATTTTCATGGACATCGAGTCGAGTTCGAAGGAGAAGAAATCAAATCCACTTCGATACTTAAGAACGGAGCCCTCAAAAACATCTGGATAACTCAAAGATGGAGTCAGTTTGAGGTCTAAGAATGAAGTCAAAGGCTGTCCTTAGTATATTCATTAGTTCCCTCAATTAGTTGAGTTTGTAATGTTCTGGTAGAGAAGTTCATGATACAAATACTGTTAGAGGAGGGAAACAATTGAAAATTTTAGTGATCGGCCAGGGTGGAAGGGAACATGCTTTGGTATGGAAATTAGCCCAAAGTCCTAAAGTTAAAACAATTTTTTGTGCACCTGGTAACGGCGGGATTGCCCAAATGGCAACGTGTGTGTCCATTTCCGAAGAGGATTTTTCCGGTTTAGCCCAATTCGTGAAGGATGAGGGAATTGATCTAACAGTGGTTGGTCCGGAAAACCCCTTGTTAAATGGAATCGTCAATTTTTTCGAATCAAGGGGTTTGGCCATTTATGGTCCTTCCCAACAGGCCGCCCTTATTGAAGGGAGTAAGGAATTTGCCAAAGATTTAATGAAAAAATATGGTATACCCACGGCTGAGTATGAATCATTTAACAATTATGAATTAGCACTTTCCTATGTAAGAGAAAAAGGAGCCCCCATTGTGGTGAAGGCTGATGGCTTGGCAGCGGGAAAGGGGGTAGTGGTGGCCCATTCTCTGCAAGAGGCGGAAGAGGCAATCATTTCTATGATGAAAGATGGCATTTTTGGCGATGCCGGGTCTAAGGTTGTTATCGAAGAATATCTTGAAGGAGAAGAGATGACCCTTTTGTCCTTTGTTGATGGTGAAATCGTAAGGCCGATGGTTCCCTCTCAGGATCATAAGCCTGTTTTTGACGGGGATAAAGGGCCGAATACTGGAGGAATGGGTGCCTATTCTCCTGTTCCTCATATCGATGAATCTTTAATCGAAGAAATCGTTGAGAACATCGTCAAACCTACCGCGAAGGCCATGGTATTAGAGAACAGGCCCTTTCGGGGAATTCTATATACGGGATTGATGATGACGAAGAACGGACCGAAAGTGATTGAATATAACGCTCGTTTTGGAGACCCTGAAACTCAGGTGATACTGCCGCGACTGGAAAGTGACTTGTTGGATATTATCATTGCTCATCTGCAAGGTGAATTGGCATCTGTAGAAATTAAATGGAAGGAAGATGCAGCCGTATGCGTGATTATGGCTTCCGGAGGATATCCAGGAAAGTATGGGAAGGGAAAAGTGATCGATGGATTAAATGAAGTATCACCAGATATCTTGATTTTCCATGCTGGAACCAAGTTAGACCTTGGGAAACTGGTGACCAGTGGAGGAAGGGTGCTGGGAGTGACGGCGTTGGGCTCTTCTATACAAGGAGCCAAAGAGAAGGTTTATGAGGAAATTTGTAAAGTCACCTTTGAAGGTGTCCATTACCGCAAAGATATTGCCAATAAGGCTTTTAAATATCAATAGAGATTTAAAATAATCAGACCGTTCTAGGATGATAGAATTCCGAGGATGGTCTTATTTTTTTAAACTGTCCGTCGTAAATTTTTTCGCTCCATCTATATACAATGAAAGGGATTAAACCTATGATGGAGAAATGAAATAAACAGGAGAAGATGGCATAGCAAGAGAATAATCGAGTGAGAATCTGTGATAAATGACAAGAAAAATCTGAAAAGAGGGATGACGATGAAACAGCCTATTCAACCGATTACCAGGGAAGAAAGAAGAAATCTTATCGATACCGCTTGGTTTAAAAAGGCGGCAACGAAGGTGATTATGGGCGGGACCGTTTTAAATGTTTATTCTAGAGAGTGGGAAGAGGTCACGATTGCTTTGTCAGGAAATAGAATCGCCTATATAGGGAAAAAGACTCCACTTACCGATGAACATACGGAATTCATTGATGCTTCAGGAAAATACTTGGTTCCTGGATATATTGAACCCCACGCCCATCCTTTTCAATGGTATAATCCCTTTACCTTGGCCCAATTTGCCCTGGAGCATGGAACCGCAACCATGTTGTATGATAATATGTCCTTTTTCATTCACTGGCCGATAGAAAAAATGCTTCAGTTCATGGATCTTACTTCAAGTTTGCCTGTGCATATTTTTTGGTGGGCCAGATTCGATCCGCAAACTCAAATCAGTAATTATAACACGCGATTTAATCATGAAAGAATGAAAAAGATGATTAATCATCCCGCAGTGATTCAGGGAGGAGAATTGACCGGCTGGAGACAGTACTTCAACGAGGAGATCGGTGATCTATCATGGATCGAGTGGATACAATCATTGGGAAAACGGTTAGAGGGACATACTCCGGGAGCATCTGTGGAAACGTTAAATGTAGCGTCTGCTGCAGGAGTGACAGCAGACCATGAGGCAATTAATGGGGAGGAATTGGAACGAAGGATACGTTTAGGATTATATACAACCTTGAGATATAGTTCGATACGCCCTGATTTGCCGCGGCTTGTTGAAGAATGGATATCCATGGGACATCCTTGGTCGGAACGGATGATGATGACTACGGATGGTTCAACACCGCCATTCTTAAGGGAAGGTTTTGTCGATGAGATGGTTCGTGTGGCCATTCAGCATGGAATGGATCCTGTTGAGGCTTACAGAATGGTAACCATTAATCCTGCTGTTTATTATCGTTTGGATGAACATGTTGGCGGAATTGCTCCCGGACGTTTGGCAGACATTAATTTTCTTGCGGATCCGTTGGACCCGACTCCCGCCATGGTGATGGTTGAAGGAATGATTTTGGCTCGTGACGGGAAAGTCATCACTCCCTTTGCACAACCGGAATGGGAAGAATGGGGGGTCCTATTAAAGAAGCCAGATTGGGAGGCAAAGCCGGAATGGTTTCATGTGATATCAGAGGAAGAAGAAATTCCGGTCATACAACTGGTGAATGCAGTGATTACAGCAAAAAAGATAGTAGCTTTTCCTAAAAAAGAGGGACGAATTGATATCCCCCCAGGTGGAGCATATCAATATGCCGCATTAATAGACAGAGAGGGAGAATGGGTAACCACTGGGGTTATCGGAGGCTTTGCCAAGGGACTTGAAGCTTTGGCTACTACATATTCCGGCTCTTCAGATATTATTGCTATAGGTGACCATCCTAAATCCATGGCAGAAGCAGTGAATCAAGTAATGGCTATGGGAGGGGGTTTAGTCGTCATCGAGAATGGAACCCCTCTATTTCAGTTGCATCTTCCTCTTGCCGGTTTTATGAGTTGTATGGATTTGAGTGAGTTAATCACGTCTTCACAAAATTTTGTAAAAATCATGGTGGATAAAGGGTATTTGTTTCAGGATCCAATTTATTCTTTATTGTTTCTTTCCTCTACACACCTACCCTCCATCAGATTAACTCCTAAGGGCATATATGCCATGAAAGAAGGGATCATTTGGCCATCTAGAAAAGATATTACAAAATAAGCATCAATAAATGTTAGGAAATATAACATATAGTGCTTGATTGATTTTAAAAAAGGATATATAATAAATCCATGTAAAGTTAAATAACACAACCAAAGAAATATTGCAAATAAATACAATTATATCCTTGCAAATTTTATATGTAAAATAAATTTATTGAAATAATTTATTGGTTTAAAGTATTAAAATAATCTGTGATTAGTGATAGTACATTGTAAATCTACTATAAATGTAACATTTTCTAGAATTAATATTTGAAAAAAATTTTGTTTCGCAAAACTAATTATTGTTTATACTATTTTAAATTTTATAAAAAAAATATTGCCATTCTATATAACGATTCGGTATAATCAAGTAGGCACGAGTGAGCTTTGCTTCACTACCGCGATGCACATAAAAAGTCAAAATATTGAGACGATGATTATTTAGAAGGGAGGTGCCATTTCGTTTATTTTGGTAAGGCTTACATTTTTGAATAAAAAATATATATTTTTTATTCAATTTATAAAAATCACATTTTTAATAAACTTAAAAGGGGGATCAATTTTGAAAAACAAAAAGCTTTTCTATGTTCTTTTGGTCGTGCTCGCCGTTGGTCTGATTCTAGTCGGTTGTGGATCAAGTGAGAAGGCCTCAACTAGCAGCAATTCCAGCAGTTCAACCTCAAGTTCATCCGACTCATCAAGTTCTTCCAATTCTTCGAGCAGTGAAACGACAGTGGTAAAAATCGCTACGCAAAGCCCTTTATCCGGACCATACTCTGCGATGGGAGAAGCGATTAAGTTGGGAGCTGAAATGGCCCTGGCAGACAACGCTGAAAAGTTTAAGGCTTTAGGTGTTGAGTTACAACTGTTTCCGCAGGATGATCAAGGGGATCCAAAGATTGGAGTATCCAATGCAGAAGGGATCGTGTCCGACAAACAAGTACTTGCGCTCGTTGGACACTTAAACTCTGGTGTTGCCCGTGCTGCAGGACCTAAGTACGAAGCAGCCAAATTGCCTGTTGTCTCTCCAGCCAATACAGCCGTGGATTTGACAACCTACGGTTGGGCGACTTTCCATCGTATTGTGGCAAAAGATGATGTCCAAGGACCAGCCGGTGCAAAGTTTGCTTTTGAGGACCTAGGAGCAAAAAGTGTTTACGTTGTCCATGACAAAACCGCGTATGGACAAGGGTTAGCTGAAGCCTTCCAGGAAGGTGCCAAAGCCTTAGGGATGAACGTTCTTGGTTTTGAAGGTCAAGAAGCGACCCAAACCGATTTCACGGCGCTTGTTAATAAAATCGTTGCCATGAAACCGGATGCTATTTATTTCGGTGGAATGTATAACCAAGCCGGACTGCTTGTAAAACAAGCCAATGAACGTGGATTCCAAGGATATTTTCTTTCCGGTGACGGATCAGACAACGCTGAGTTGATTAAGATTGCTGGAGTTGATAATGTAAAGAAAACTTATATCACCTCTGTAGCTGGAGACGCTTCCCGTACGGAAGAAGGGAAAGCTTGGACACAGCGTTATAAGGAGAAATTTGGCAAGGATTCTTCTACATTCTCCGTCTATGGTTACGACGCTACTTTAGTAGTGTTAAATGCACTGGAGAAAGCCATCAATGAAAATGGCGGAAAAGTTCCGACTCGTGAGGAATTGAATAAATATGTCAGTGCCACAAAGGACTTAAAAGGGGTATTTACGACAACCACCTTTGATGAAAAGGGAGACAACATCAATGCAGAAGTATTTATCTACTCCTTTGAAGAAGGAACATATCCAGCCAAGTTCATCAAGACAGTCTCTGTGAAGTAATCTAGCTCCATGAGGAAGGGGGGCGACTTATGGTCGTCCCTTTTTTACCGCACATGTATATAAACTACTAACTAATGCTTTGAAAGAGGGAAAGTTATGGACCAAAATGTCTTATTGACAATGTTGCCGCAAGTGCTCATAGACGGTTTAACATTAGGCTTCTTGTATGCCGTTGTTGCTCTCGGATATACCATGGTTTACGGAATATTGGAATTGATAAACTTTGCTCATGGTGAAATATTTATGGTGGGGGCATTTCTGGGGACGGAAGTTCTTTTGATTATGCAATCTTTCGGTATACTGGAAGGCTTAAATCCATTTGTTGCTTTTCTTTTAGCAATCTTGGTGGCTTCCTTAATTACCGGAGGTATGGGGGTTACCATTGAAAGAATTGCCTACCGACCCTTAAGGAATTCTCCAAGATTGATTGCTTTGATTTCAGCGATCGGGGTTTCGTTTTTTTTGCAAGATTTAGTGAGATTTACAGAAGGGCTTGTGAGAAATGCGTTCTATCTAAGCGGACCTCAATTGTTTAAAGGGATCATCCCTTTGTCCAGTTCAATATTTATTCCTACTAAAACGTTATTGATTATTATCTCTGCTATCGTTATGATGGTTAGCTTGCATCTTTTTGTTTCAAGAACGAAATGGGGAATTGCCATGCGTGCGGTTGCTCAGGATCAGCAAACAGCGTCTTTGATGTCAATCAATGTGAATAAGGTAATCGCTTTAACCTTTTTCATTGGTTCTTCCTTGGGTGGTGCCACTGGGGTTTTGTACGCCCAGCAATATGGGACCGTTGATCCGTATATCGGCTTTATTTTGGGGTTAAAAGCCTTCACTGCCGCTGTTTTAGGCGGTATTGGAAATTTGAAGGGAGCGATGTGGGGAGGCGTATTGCTAGGCTTAATTGAGTCTTTGGGGACCGCTTACATGGGTCCTCTGACCGGCAATGCCTTTGGAGCAGAATACAAGGATGTTTTTGCGTTTACTATTTTGATTATTGTTCTACTGTTTAAGCCAGAAGGCCTGTTTGGCGAAGCAGTAAAAGAAAAAGTGTAGGTGATCGTTATGGATAAAATTAAAGCGCAATTTTTAAAGGCATCGGTACAGTACACTTTTGTTGGTTTATATTTGTTCATTGCTTCCCTCTGGCTTAAACTATCACAGGAATCGATATTAGCCTTTTTGATGATGCTAACATCCATTCTGGTGATCTATTCAGCAAATCAGTTGTCCAGTAAAGTACGAATAGGAATTGGAATATTTGTACTTTTTATCTTACTTCCTTTTATTGCGGGAGATAATCGTTACTACATGGAAGTTAGTACGCAAGTAGGAATTTACGTGGCGATGGCCCTTGGATTAAACATCGTGGTAGGTTTTGCTGGGCTGTTGGATTTGGGATATGTTGCTTTTTTTGCAGCAGGAGCGTACTCTTACGGCATTTTTGCTACAGCCCAGGCAAATAATTTTCTGGATTTTTATCAATTTCCGCTTGAAGGAGGATGGTTTTGGCCATTTTTGGTTGTCGGGTTATTGGTAGCTGCTGTTTTTGGAATACTATTGGGTTTACCTGTATTAAAGGTAAAAGGGGACTATCTGGCGATCGTAACATTGGGCTTTGGAGAAATCGTCCGGATCATATTTAACAACCTGGACAAGCCTGTAAATATAACCAACGGCCCTCAGGGCCTTACACCTATTGCTCAGCCAAATCTGTTTGGCATTGTGATTAATACGCCGTTTCATTATTACTTTGTTGTTTTATTCAGCATCGCATTAATTATTTTGATCAATCGCCGTCTCGAGGACTCAAGGCTTGGCCGTGCTTGGGTAGCCATCAGGGAAGACGAATTGGCCGCTCAAGCCATGGGAATCCCATTGGTTAAAACCAAACTACTGGCATTTGCCACTGGAGCGTCATTTGCTGGCATTGTGGGCGTCATATTTGCCGCTAAGCAAACCTATATCGATCCAACCAGTTTTACATTAATGGAATCCATCGGGATTCTTGTTATGGTGGTATTGGGTGGAAGCGGAAGTGTACCAGGGGTGATCCTTGGAGCAGCAATCGTTACCATATTACAGGTACAATTGTTGAAGGAGTTTTCCTTTTTCCTTAATGATTTGCGTCTTGCCGGGATCATTAACCTGCCAAGCCAATTAGATCCTTCAAAATTTCAGCGTTTTGTATTCGGTATTCTTCTTGTCATCATGGCCTTATATCGGCCAAATGGATTGATTCCAGCAAAGCGAAAAAAAATAGACATAGAAGAGTTAAAGAAGTTGGAAATGGATGCCCCAACAACCGGGATTTTGATGAAATTGCAAAATAAGAAAGGGGGCAAATAAGATGGCGCTTTTGGAGGTAAAAAATATCTCAAAGACATTTGGCGGATTAACAGCGATTTCTGATGTCAGTGTTTCAATAGATAAAGGGACCATTACGGCAGTCATTGGACCCAATGGAGCAGGCAAAACCACGTTTTTTAACATGATCACCGGATTTTATGTTCCCGATCGTGGAGATATTCTTCTTGAGGGGAAAAGCATAAAAGGTTTGAGACCTGATCAGATCGCCAACAGGGGAATCTCCCGTACCTTTCAAAATATTCGTCTATTTAAGGAAATGACGGCCATCGAAAATGTCATGGTGGGAATGGACAGTCGGTTGAAGTCCGGCTTGCCAGGGATATTGGTTCATTCGAAGAGAAACAGGGAAGAAGAACGAAAGGCCAAGGTGGAAGCCTATAGGCTCTTAAAATACGTTGGGATCAGTGATATTGCCAATACGGAAGCGAACAGTCTTCCTTACGGACATCAGCGAAAATTAGAAATAGCAAGAGCCCTTGCATCCAATCCTAAAATGTTGTTATTGGATGAGCCGGCTGCGGGGATGAATCCTAGGGAAACAGCAGAGATGACCCAATTTATTCGTCGGTTGAAGGAAGAACTAGAACTAAGCATTGTTTTGATTGAACATGATATGAAACTTGTGATGGGACTAAGCGAATATATCCATGTATTGGATTATGGTCAGAAAATCGCGGAGGGAACACCTGAAGAAATTCGATCCAATCCAAGGGTAATAGAAGCTTATCTCGGAAAAAGCGAAGTATCATAAATAAGGCAGGTGAACAATATGGCTCTATTGCAATTGGAAAACATACAAGCTTATTATGGTGCAATTTATGCACTAAAAAACATTTCCATCGAAGTAAATGAGGGCGAAATTGTAACGCTGATTGGATCGAATGGTGCAGGGAAAACAACAACATTAAAGACCATCTCAGGGCAGCTTAAGCCTAGGGAAGGGAAAGTTATTTTTAATGGCGAGGATATAACGAAACATCCTGCCCATATCACCGCTCAGAAAGGTATTGCTCATGTTCCTGAGGGGAGACGTATTTTCCCCAAGTTGACCGTAGAAGAAAATTTGGAGATGGGAGCATTTTCTATTCAGGACAAAAAAGTGATTAAGGAAGGAATGGAAAGGGCATTTCATTACTTTCCAAGACTTAAAGAGAGGATCCATCAGAAGGGTGGAACGATGAGCGGCGGTGAACAGCAGATGCTGGCCATTGCTAGGGGATTGATGTCCAGGCCTAAAATCCTCTTGCTTGATGAACCATCAATGGGTTTGGCACCTGTTCTAGTTGAACAAATCTTTCATATCATACAAGAATTAAATAAAGAAGGAATGACGATTCTGCTTGTGGAACAAAATGCAAATCAGGCTCTGCACATTGCCCATCGGGGTTACGTCATCCAAACCGGTGAAATTATTTTAAAGGATAGTGCCGCTAACTTATTAAAGAATGAACAGGTAAAGGAAGCCTATTTAGCTTAAACCCTTATAGTGTCCACTTCTATGGATCCGGAACTATCCGATTATATAGGTATCGTATATATATTGTTTGAAAAACTCGCTTTCTTGACTGGGAGCGGGTCTTTTTCGTTTCATTTATTTGGAAAAAAAATCTCTTCCATCTGGCAGGAGATTGTCGTATTGCTATCGAAAAAGTAGAAGGCAACAAGAAATTGAGATAAGGTAGGCGATATCATGAAAAAAGTGCCTGTACTTTTTTTATTTCTAATACTTGCAATCTTTGTTCTATCAGCATGTGGTAATAAGGAAACAAATGCCCCCTCAAAAGAAACAGAAACCGTAGTGGTCAACCCGGGAGAAAAAGAGCAGCAAACGGATAACAGTCAGCAAACAGAAGAAAAAACAGAGGAGAATCCGGTTGAAGAAAAGCCAATCCTTCCATTTACCGCTCCTTTAACAGGAATAGGAAGTGAAGTTGAACTAAAAGATCGAGTGGTCATGGTGATGATTAACAACCACCCTAAAGCAAGGCCCCAATTTGGATTAAGCCAAGCAGATATTGTATATGAAGTTTTGGCAGAGGGGCAAATCACACGTTTTGCTGCCATGTACCAAAGTCAATCTCCGGAAGTGATCGGTCCGATCCGAAGCATTAGACCCTATTACATAGATTTGGGAGTGGGGTATGATGCGATCATGGTTCATTCCGGAGGCAGTCCTTCAGCCCTTGATTTGTTAAGTAGTAAAGGATATGCCCATTTGGATGAAATATACAATGCCGGCGCTTATTTCTGGCGTTCAAAAAATAGAAAACCGCCTCACAATCTTTACTCAAGCATGGAGAAGATAAGGCAAGCATCAAAGGATAAAGGGTTTAGGGAAAATACGTCCATTCCAACATTTCCATTTATAGACGAAGATCAAGAAGCATCGGGAGATAAGGCAGAAAAGATTAAGGTGGTATACGGTTCTCTTTATGAACTGGGATATGAATATAACCCTGAAACCAAGAAATATAAGCGTTTTACTGAACAAGAAGCCCATATAGATCTTTCGACAAATACGCAGATCGAAGTGACCAATATATTAGTTGTAGAGGCCTTTCATCGAGTACTAGATAATGAAGGGAGAAGAGCGATCGATTTGTTTAAAGGAGGTAAAGGATATCTCTTCCAAAGGGGGAAAGTTCAGGAAGTTGACTGGAAAAATGTGAGGGGAATCATTCGAGCCTATAAAGATGGCAAAGAATTAGGCTTGTATCCGGGTAATACTTGGGTTAACATTATTCCAGATGTACCTGGGATTAAAACAAGTGTTACTTTTGAGTAACAGGTAATCCATCACATCTGTAGTGAGGATGGAGGGATCAAATTGCAAATACAAAAGATCAAGGGCAGGGAAATTGAGCAGTTATTTCAATCAATTCTTTCCTTAAAAACTGTAGAAGAATGCTATCAATTTTTTGATGATCTGTGTACTGTCAACGAGCTTCAGTCTATGGCCCAGCGTTTGGAAGTTGCCCGGATGCTGATCAAGGGGTATACCTACAACCAGATTGAAATGGAAACGGGAGCGAGTACAGCTACCATTTCACGGGTAAAAAGATGTTTAAACTATGGGAATGATGGATACAGAATGGCACTGGAACGGACAAATGCGGATGCAAACGAATAATACAAAAATAAAAGGGTGTGTACCTCCTTGGGTACACATCTTTTTTAGCAGTTCCGTCCATATAGAAGCATTTTTTGAGAAAGGGGGATCCCGTTATGCTAGAGGAAATAAAGGGCTGGAGGCATGTATTTAAATTAGATCCGGATAAGGAGATTTCAGATATCCGTTTACAGAAGATATGCGAGTCTGGCACAGATGCCATTCTAGTTGGCGGAACGCAAGGGATTGATTATGACAATACCGTGGAATTATTGTCACGGGTGAGGAGATATCCGATTCCCTGCGCCCTGGAAGTATCATCCATGGAAGCCATTTGTGCAGGATTTGACCTCTATTTCATTCCGATTGTATTAAATGCAACGGATCCTGAATGGATATTAAAGCCCCATCGGGAAGGATTAAAACGATTTTGGCCTTTTATAGATTGGAATCAAGTGGCTGTTGAGGGATATGTTGTCTTAAATCCTGAATCTTCCGTAGCCCGTTTAACAAAAACAGAAGGAAATTTGCAGGATGGGGATGTTTTGTCCTATGCTAGAATGGCAGAACATATGCTTCACCTCCCGATTTTTTATTTGGAATACAGCGGAAAATGGGGAGATCCATTACTTGTAAAAAAAGTAAAAAACGTGTTGAAGAATACTCAACTATTCTACGGAGGGGGAATTTTTTCACCTGAACAGGCAAAAGAAATGGCTAATTGGGCGGATACGGTGGTGGTGGGAAATGCGGTATACGAATCTTTTGAAACTGCTCTGAAAACGGTGAAGGCTGTGAAGGTACATACTGAATAGGAGGTAATAATGGTGACGATTGCAAAGCGGGAAAAAGAGATTCCCCTTCTAAAAGGCTTAAATGATCAGCAAAAAAAGGGAGTGATGACAACAGAAGGGCCCGTGTTAATCATGGCAGGGGCGGGCAGTGGAAAAACAAAGGTACTGACCCATCGCATTGCTTATTTAATATATGAAAAACACATCCTTCCTTGGAACATCTTGGCCATAACCTTTACCAATAAAGCAGCAAAAGAGATGAAAGATCGAATTGTCCAATTGGTGGGGAAAACAGCAGAAGATATCTGGATTTCTACCTTTCATTCCATGTGTGTCAGAATCCTTCGCCGTGATATAGACCGAATTGGGTATGATCGTAATTTTTCTATCCTTGATGTCGGAGACCAGCTATCGCTGATAAAACAGGTGATGAAAGATTTGAATATTGATCAAAAACGGGTGGAACCACGGGCTGTGAGATCTTCCATCAGCCAGGCAAAAAATGAGTTGGTCACCCCGGAAAGATTTTCAAATAAAGCGAAAGATTTTTATCAACAAACGGTTGCCAAAGTATATACGGAATACCAAAAACGATTAAAGATGAGTAGCAGCCTAGATTTTGATGATTTGATCATGAAAACGGTAGATTTATTTACTGGAGTTCACGAGGTATTAGACTTTTACCAGCGTAAATTTCAATATATCCATGTGGATGAATACCAGGATACGAATCGGGCTCAATATATGTTGGTCCGGATGCTTTCCGATTTTCATCGCAATGTTTGTGTGGTTGGGGATACCGACCAATCGATCTATGCTTTTCGCGGGGCAGATATATCTAATATTCTTTCATTTGAAAAAGATTATGAAGATGCCAAAGTAATTCCCCTGGAGCAAAATTATCGCTCAACCAAAAGAATTTTGCAGGCAGCCAATGAAGTGGTAAAACACAACATAGAACGTAAACCAAAAAATCTGTGGACGGAAAATGAAGAAGGGGAGAAATTATATCTTTTGGAATCCGATTCAGAGCATGGAGAGGCCTATTATATTGTTGATGAAATTTTAAAAGGGATCAAGGAAGGATATTCATATAAGGATTTTGCAGTATTGTATCGAACCAATGCCCAGTCCCGAGTGGTTGAAGAAATTTTTGTAAAATCAAATATTCCTTATATGATGGTGGGTGGAACCAAATTCTATGAAAGAAAGGAGATCAAGGATGTACTCGCTTATTTGCGTGTAGTGGCAAACCCCAATGATGATATTAGCTTCATGAGAATAATTCACGTTCCGAAAAGGGGGATTGGCAGCGCGACTATGGAAAAAACGGCTTCCTATGCTGCGTCCCGGGGAATTTCCATCTTTCAGGCGATAAAAAATGAGGTGGAACGAATTGGTTTATCTCCCCGATTCCAAAATATTTTAACCACCTTTGTCCAGTTCATTTCCAATCTTTCGCAGATGTCAGAATATCTGTCAGTCTCCGAATTGACAGAAGAAGTATTAAAACGAACAGAATACCGGGAGTTACTAAAAAAAGAGGGAACCCTTGAAGCGGCATCCAGATTGGAAAATATTGAGGAATTTTTATCGGTAACCAAAGACTTTGAAGAAAAAAATGAAGACAAATCCCTGGTCTCTTTCCTATCGGAACTTGCTTTGGTATCTGATATTGATGGAGCCGAAGAGAAGGGGCAGGAAAATGATAATAAAGTGTTATTGATGACCATCCATAGTGCAAAAGGATTGGAATTTCCTGTGGTATTCCTGATTGGCATGGAGGAAGGGTTATTTCCCCATAGCCGTGCTCTATTTGAAGAAAGGGAAATGGAAGAAGAACGGAGGTTGGCTTATGTGGCGATCACAAGGGCCAAGAAGAAACTTCATATCACCCGGGCGAAAATCAGAACCCTTTACGGTCGTACCAATATGAATCCCCCATCCCGTTTTATTTCTGAAATTCCTGCAGAGTTAATTCATACATTTTCTCCAGATAACGGCACGGGATCAGGAAAAACCATGGGATTTAATCAGGGCGTTTCTGTTGCTTCAAGGGTAAATTCGTTCCCGAAAAAGGAAATGGGTGAATGGTATCCTGGAGAGAAAGTCCATCATAGCAAATGGGGAATAGGAACGGTGGTCAGCGTAAAAGGTGAAGGAAATGATATGGAGCTGAATATTGCTTTTCCTCAACCCACAGGGTTGAGGCGATTGTTGGTGGCCTTTGCTCCTATTTCCAAGATTGATGATATGAAAGGGGGATGCTGATGGGTAAATCAGATATGGAGTCGGCAAAGGAAAGAATTCATCAACTCATTCAACTGATTGATCAATATAATTACCATTACTACACCTTGGACAATCCTTTGGTCAGCGATGCTGAATATGACAAGATATATGACGAACTTGTCCGTTTAGAGGAAGAAACGGGATATATTCTTCCTTACTCTCCAACCCGACGGGTTGGCGGACAAATACTGGAGGGGTTTATTCCCCATAAACATCTTTCCCGGCTGTGGAGTTTGGATAAGGCCCAATCCTATGAGGATTTGAAACAGTGGGAGACCAGAATAAAAAGACTGATCCATGATTACCTTCGTACCCATCCGGAGGAAATGCTCCCGCCCTTAAGCTATACCTTGGAGCAAAAATTTGATGGGCTAACCCTTAATTTAACCTATGAGTCTGGCAGATTGGTACAAGCGGCAACCAGAGGGAACGGGTTGATTGGAGAAGGAATTCTGCCGCAAGTAAAAACCATTAAAACGGTTCCCCTTCAAATTCCCTTTCAGGGAAAGATGGAAGTACAGGGAGAAGGTTTTATGCCCTTGTCTGCCTTGGAAAAATATAATCAGGAAGCAGAAGAGCCTCTAAAAAATGCCAGAAATGCTGCGGCAGGAGCTTTGAGAAATTTGGATCCAAAAGTAACTGCTTCCAGAAGGCTGGATGCTTTTTTCTACAATATTGGCTATTACGAAGGGATTTCCTTTTCAACCCATCAGGAGGTGATCCAATTTTTAAAGGAAAATCACTTTAAAGTGAACCCTTTCTTCAAAGTCCTGCATTCCATTGAGGAAGTAATAGAAGAAATCGCTTCATTTTCCGAACAAAGGAACGGGCTAGATTACTTAATTGATGGAATGGTTATTAAGGTAAATGATCTAAAAACCAGGGGAATTTTAGGATATACAGAAAAATTTCCTCGATGGGCGATTGCCTATAAATTTGCAGCAGAAGAGATTACCACTACTTTATTGGACGTCACCTGGGAAGTGGGGCGGACCGGAAAACTGACTCCAGTGGCATTGGTTGAACCTGTTGATATTGGAGGAGTAACGGTCCAGCGTTGCACCCTTAACAATTTAGGTGATATCGAAAGAAAAAAACTTACCCATGCCATTGGTGCTGACGTATATATTCGGCGCAGCAATGATGTTATTCCTGAGATTCTTGGCAAGGTTGAGGATGAACAAAAGGGAAGGGAAATTTCAGTCCCGACCCATTGTCCCTCTTGCGGAACGGAGTTGATAGAAAAAGGAGCCCATTTGTTTTGTCCGAATGATGGGACCTGTGAACCCCAGGTCATTGGGAGACTCACCCATTTCTCTAGCCGAAACGCCATGGATATTGAGACGTTCAGTAAAAAAACGGCGGAACAACTATTTCGTGAATTAGGTGTGAATGATGTTGCTGCTTTATATCAGTTGCAATTTGATGATCTGGTGAAACTGGAGCGATTTGGCCCTAAAAAGGCGCAAAATTTGTTGGATGCTCTAGAAAAAAGCAAAAAAAGAGATTTATCCTCCTTTCTGTTTGCGTTGGGGATTCCCAACACAGGTATCACCACGACAAAAATGTTGGCGGATCACTTTAAGAGCCTGGATGCTTTGATGAAATCCAGTAAAGAAGAGCTACTTTCCCTTCCTGATGTTGGAGAAATCGTGGCGAACAGCATACTCTCCTATTTCTCAAATGAGAAGAATCAGAGATTGATTCAGCGGCTCCTGGATGCAGGGGTTAAGCCTGAATATGATGCTGCAGAGGAGAAAATCGATGGGAATCATTACTTTTCAGGGAAAACGGTGGTTTTAACAGGAACCCTTCAACACATGGACAGAGAAGATGCTAAAAAGAAGTTGGAATCCTTAGGTGCGAAAGTGACAGGTAGCGTCAGCAAAAATACAGATATTCTGATTGCCGGAGACAAGGCCGGTTCCAAACTAAAAAAAGCCCGAGATATCATCGATTCCAAACAAAATCCTGAATTAAAAATATTGAATGAAGAAGAATTTTTATCCCTTCTTTAAAGTAAGTTCCCTCCTTCAATCATGAAGGAGGGATTTTTTATGGCGAATAAGAGTCAGTTTATCATAGCATATTATGAAAAAAGAGGTGAAGGTATGTTTAACAGAAGAAGGGAAAATTCCAAAGAAAAAAGGAAAATTTCCAAAAAACATAAAACTGGTGACCATTTTTCCCATTCCCTTGAAAAAAATTTTAAACAACTGCAAACTATTTTTTCTGAGTGTGGTGACCTTGTATTTCATGAATTTGTGATGGCTGACAATGAGACGAAAGCTCTGATTGCCTACATAGATGGATTGGTAGACAAGGATATCGTTCATCACTTTGTTCTTAAGCCTCTAGTTTCTGTAGAAAATCCTGTTCACATGAAGTATTTCAGGCGTGTTCAAGAGATTAAGGAACATATCCTTTCCGTTTCCGGCATGAAAATCATTGGCGATATGGAAAAGCTGATTCACCATATAATGAGTGGAGATACGGCTCTATTGGTGGAGGGAAACCAGCAGGCGCTGATCATCGGTACAAGGGAGTGGAACAGTAGATCCATTGAGGAACCTTTGTCCGAATCCAATCTTCGCGGTCCCCGGGATGGCTTTGTGGAAACTCTGCAAACGAATATTGCGATGGTAAGAAGAAGAATAAAGGATCCTCGGCTAAAGATTAAAATAACACCCATCGGTACCCGATCTAAAACGGATGTAGCGATCGCCTATGTACAGGATATTTGTGACGACGAACTTCTTAAAGAAGTGGAACGTCGGTTGGGGACGATTGAAACGGATGAGATTTTGGACAGCGGGTATATAGAAGAATTTATTCAAGATAGTTGGTTATCTCCATTCCCGCAGCTTCAATATACTGAACGGCCGGATAGAGTGGTATCCGCAATTATGGAAGGAAGAGTGGCTATAATGGTTGACGGCACCCCCCAGGTTTTGCTGGCACCTGTAACATTTCCCCAGCTGTTCCAATCCGCTGATGACTATTACGATCGCTGGATGATCGGTTCCCTTATCCGTGTGATTCGCTTATTTGCCGCCGTCATGGCTTTAACATTGCCGTCCCTGTACATCGCCCTGGTTTCCTTTCATCCTGGCATGATTCCCACGAAGTTATTAATTTCGATCACCGCTTCCAGATCGGGAGTGCCATTTCCCTCTGTGATGGAAGCCTTTCTTATGGAGCTAACCATCGAGTTGCTCAGGGAGGCCGGCGTACGATTGCCGCGAGTGGTCGGACAAACGGTAGGAATTGTCGGAGGGCTAATCATAGGGGAAGCAGCGGTACAAGCCGGCATTGCAAGCCGGATCATGGTGGTGGTGGTGGCAATTACGGCCATTGCTTCATTCCTTATTCCTTCTTTTAATGTCGCAATATCCTTGAGAATGTTGAGATTTTTAATGATGATTTCCGCGGTGATCATGGGGATTTATGGCGTAATTCTGGTATTATTGGTTATTCTAACTCACCTGATTACTTTGAAAAGCTTTGGAACGGATTACTTTTCCCCGTTCGTACCCTACCGACCGGGAGATTGGAAGGATTTACTGGTAAGGGTGCCTATAATTTTTATGAAAAACCGTCCGGAAATGCTTCAGGCAAGAAACCGAAAAAGGTTAAAAATATATCGCAGGGCGGGATGGTGATAGGAAATGGAAGATCGAATATCGGGAAGCCAGTTGGCCTTGATCGTGTTGGGGGTGATTGTCGGGGTGGGTATTTTAAATCTGCCACGAACCGTTACCGAAACCGCCAAAACCGATGGGTGGATAGCGGTGATCATAGGTGGGATGATTTCTATCCTTGCCGTTCTCCTCATTTCTTTGTTAACCACTCGCTTCCCGGGAAAATCTATGGTTGAATTTGTGAATTTGTTGTTGGGAAAATGGATCGGTTCGATATTAATCCTTGGTTACGTGCTTTATTTCTTTGTGTTTGCCGGAGTAGTTGCTCGTCAATTTGTTGAAGTGGTAAAGCTGTTTCTATTACCAAAAACACCAATTGAAGTCTTGATTATCGCCATGCTTCTTACCTGCGCTTATCCAGTTTTACATGGGATCAATATTATCGCCCGGTTAAACGAATTTATTATGCCATTAGCTTTGTTTTTTCTACTGTTTGTGTTTGTTTTTCTTTTTCGGGATGCGAAGTGGGATAATCTTCTTCCATTTCTTGGGGAAGGATGGTTGCCGATTATAGAAGGTGTTCCCAACACGTTTTTTTCCTATCTAGGGTTTGAAGTGATTTTATTTATGATTCCTTATATGGAACAGCCCCGGGATGCCGGGAAAATGGCCAGTACTGGGGTAGCAGTCTCCATGGTCCTTTATCTGGTGATCGTGGTCTTTGCGATCGCCACGTTTGGTGCGGAGGACTTGCAACAATTGATGTATCCGACCTTGTCTATGGTTCAGTATATCATGGTTCCCGGCGCTTTTATTGAGCGTTTTGAATCGGTACTGATGTCTGTCTGGATCCCCCTTGCTTTTACCACGATTAATGTTCTATTTTTTACCGGAAGTTTGGCGATGAACAAGCTAACCGGGATGAACGATCATCGCATTTACGTGATCCTTGCCCTTCCTGTCATTTATATTTCTTCCCTGATTCCCAATAATGTCGCAGAGATTTCCGATTTTATGGAAATATTCAGCTACTATGGGTCGATTCTGGCCCTCGGGGTGCCTCTGCTTCTCTGGGGAATCGCATGGATCCGTAAGAAGAGGGGGTAATTATATGTTTCTATTCAAATGGATTATATGGCTGCCTGTCCTGCTGTTGTTTATTCTTCAGGGGTGCTGGGACCGGATAGAAGTTGAGGATCGCATATTGGTTCTAGGGATGGCCATTGATACGGTGCCTGATGAGCAGGAAGAAGGGGAAAGAAAATACAGTGTGACCATTCAGGTGATTGAACCCAGCACCCTGGTGGGGGGGGTGGCTACCCAGGCCTCAAAAGAACCCATTTGGAATGTGACAACCACCAGCGAGTCGGTACGCGAAGCACTGAAACAATTCCAGACACGAATTTACCGTATACCATATTATGAACACCTGAAGGTAATTGTTATCGGTGAAGATTTAGCAAGGGAGGGGATTGAAGAAGCGCTAATACCTCTCCTGCGACATTCTGAAATCCGTCTCAAGACAAAGGTCATGATTGCGGAAGGGAGAGGAAGGAATGTTTTGCAGATAAAGCCGATGCTCGAACCCGTATCAGCCATTTACATATCCCGCTTGTCGGAAGAAGCGCGTTTCAGCGCCCGGTTTCCCGATATAGACTTAGGTATGCTTTCTCATATGTTCCATGCCAAATCCAATATGTTAATCCCCAGGGTAAGGGCGGCACACCGTGAAGCAAAACTGGCCGGCGGAGCCATTATGAAAAAGGGGAAATGGATTGGATGGATGGGGGAAGCGGAAGTAGCCTTTCACCATTGGGTGGTGGGTGAAATTCGCGGCGGGGAAATTGTAGTGGAGTGCCCCGAAGGGGATGAGGGACATATTGCATATGAAGTGGATATAGCCAAAAGCATAATAAAACCGATGGTAAACAGCGAGAATATCTCTTTTCGCATTAAAGTGGAAACGGAAGGGGTGTTGATGGAGAATACCTGCAAAAACCTGGAAACTTTGGACGCGAAATCTATTGAAAAAATGGAGGCTCTTTTAAGAGACCATTTAAAACAAGGAATTACGAGAACGATCAAAAAAGTTCAAACAGAATATAAAACGGATATATTCGAATTTGCCGAAACACTTTCAAAGAGAGAGCCGAAGGTTTGGAAAAAGGTAGAAAAAAGATGGATCGATCTCTTTCCAACTGTTCCGGTGGAAGTGGATGTAAAGGTTTTGATACGCAGGGTGGGTGCAACGACTTGATCTATAGATGCGGAACTAAAGATTCACACGTCCGCTAGTCGAGTTCGTCCAAGAAGAGATTCATGACCGCTTCAAGTCTAAAGAACGGAGCCCTCAAAAACATCTGGGTATTTCAAAGGTGGAGTCAGTTTGAGGGCTAATTCCCGTTCTTTAGCCTCTCTGCTTAAGTACGAACTCGAAGGCTGTCCTTAGTGAATTCTTTAGTTCCGTTCATATATTATGATTTGAACAACAGTATCAGCAATGTGATGAAGGATAAAATAAGGGTCATCCATCCGCCAAAATGAGTAATTTTTAATTCTCTGCTGTACTTTTTATCCTTGTAATGGGGAACGAGGACAACAAAACAATATACTGCGATTCCGGCAAATAACAGAAACAGGTAAGTGGAAGACAGCGTTTGAACAAGTTGAAACAACCTTTGCAGCCATTCTGGCATGGGGATCTCACCTTTACATAATGAAAATATTTTCAATTAATATATTTAAACTCCTAAAAAAGGAATTTTGTATATTTTATCCCAATTCAAAACATATTAATCACATAAGAATTTGTACAGTAAAAAAAGGAAGCGTGACAGATATGGTTATGAAAGGAGATGGGTTATGAACAAGAAGACTTCACCCCTGTTAAAAAAACTAAAGTTCTTGAAGCCTAGAACCAAATATTCAGAAGGATGGAGTGAGATGTCGCCCTTTGACCGGGAATGGGAGAAAGTATATAGACGGCGCTGGCAGCATGACAAAATTGTTCGATCTACTCATGGCGTCAACTGTACCGGCTCTTGCAGTTGGAAAGTATATGTGAAAGACGGGATTGTAACCTGGGAAACCCAGCAAACCGATTATCCCACCACGGGACCTGACATGCCGGAGTATGAACCGCGCGGCTGTCCAAGGGGGGCTTCTTTTTCGTGGTATATTTACAGCCCGTTGCGTGTCCGTTATCCATATGTACGTGGAGTATTGCTTCGTTTGTGGCGTGAAGCGCTAGAGAAAACGAATGACCCGGTAGCTGCCTGGAAGAGCATTTTGGAAGATCCGGAAAAAACGGCACAATATAAATCTGCACGGGGGAAGGGAGGGTTTGTGCGTGCATCATGGGATGAGATAAATCAACTGATATCCGCCTCTCTTATTTATACCATCCAACAGGTTGGACCTGACCGGATTTTCGGTTTTTCGCCAATACCGGCCATGTCCATGGTCAGCTATGCGGGAGGCTCCCGTTTTTTGACGCTGCTTGGCGGTGCTCTTATCAGTTTTTATGATTGGTATGCTGATCTTCCTCCCGCTTCACCGCAAATATGGGGAGATCAAACCGATGTTCCAGAAAGTGGTGATTGGTATAATTCCAGTTACATGATGATTTGGGGTTCCAATCTCCCACAAACAAGGACTCCGGACTCCCACTTCATGGTGGAAGCCCGTTACCGTGGAACAAAAGTGGTTGCGGTCAGCCCCGACTATGCGGAGTATGTGAAATTCGCAGACCATTGGCTTGCTGTTCATCCGGGTAAGGATGCGGCTTTGGCTATGGCGATGACACACGTCATTTTAAAAGAATTTTATGTAGATAAGGAAACAGAGTACTTTAATCATTATGCAAAAACATACACCGATCTTCCTTTTTTGGTTACCTTGAAAAAAAGAGGAGATCATTTTACGGCAGAACGTTTTCTGAGAGCAAGCGATCTGGGATTTCCGCTAAATAAGGCGGAATGGAAAGCAGTGGTGTTGGATCAACATTCGAATCAATTTACGGTTCCAAACGGAAGCATTGGGCACCGCTGGGAAGAAAAAGGCAATTGGAATCTTCATTTAATTGATGAAGTCGGGAATCTTCCCATCGATCCGGCTTTAACTCTCCTTGGCAACCATGATGAAGTGATCTCTTTGGCTTTGCCATATTTTGACGATACGAAAAAAGAAGTATTGTATCGCTCCGTCCCCGCCAAAAAAATAGACCGAAATGGTGAACCCTTATACGTGGCAACGGTCTTTGATCTGATGCTGGCCAATGTGGGGATCGGCAGGGGTCTGGCCGGTGATTACCCAGTAAATTATGATGACCCGAAACCTTACACCCCAGCCTGGCAGGAAGCCATCACAGGCGTAGACCGAAATTTGGCAGCACAAATTGCCCGCGAATTTGCCCAGAATGCCATCGATACAAAGGGTCGTTCCATGATTGTGATGGGGGCTGGAATTAATCATTGGTACCATTCTGATTTGATTTACCGCTCTATTCTTAATCTTGTTCTCTTAACCGGGTCCCAAGGAGTAAATGGCGGCGGATGGGCTCATTATGTTGGGCAGGAAAAGCTCCGACCCCTGGAGGGATGGCAAACCATTGCCTTTGCCCGGGACTGGGGAGGCCCTCCGCGACTACAAAATGGCACCTCCTTTATGTATTTTGCTTCCAGTCAATGGAGATATGAAGAAATTCCTGTCCGTGAGCTGATTTCTCCGTTAAAGGATAAACCCCGTTATGAACATTATGCAGATTATAATGCATTGGCTGCCCGTTTGGGTTGGCTTCCGTTTTACCCGCAGTTTGACCAAAATTCCATCAAATTGATTGATAAGGTGAAACAAACCGGTGCGGGAACGACAGAAGAAATCATTACCAATATCACCAACCGGCTAAAGCAGGGAAAACTTCAATTTGCTGTAGAAGATCCGGACAACCCAAATAATTTTCCAAAGGTCTTGTTCGTCTGGCGCGCCAATCTAATTGGAAGTTCAGCCAAAGGTCACGAATATTTCCTGAAACATTTATTGGGAACCCATCACGGCGATTTAAGTGAAGAAAATCAACAAATAAAAACAAGGGAAGTAAAGTGGAATGAGAAAGGCTCCGAGGGGAAATTGGATTTATTGGTAAATATTGATTTCCGCATGTCAGGAACTTCTGTTTATTCAGATATCGTACTTCCTGCAGCCACCTGGTATGAGAAGTATGATCTCAGCAGTACCGACATGCATCCCTTTATTCATCCCTTTAATCCGGCGATCACTCCGCCCTGGGAAGCCAAATCAGATTGGGATACCTTTAAAAAATTGGCAAAAACCTTTTCTGAATTAGCTGTAAATTATTTTCCGGAAACCCAACAGGATCTGGTGGCTACTCCTTTGCTGCATGATTCTCCTGATGAGATTGCTCAACCCTTAGGTCAAGTTCCTGATTGGAAAACCGGGGACATTCAACCGATTCCTGGCGTCAATTTACCCCGTTTGCATATTGTGGACCGGGATTACAAGAAAGTTTATGAGAAGATGATTGCGTTAGGCCCTCTTGTGAAAGAATCCATTGGATCAAAGGGAATTACCTGGAACGGAAAGGAAGAGTATGAGCGGCTGCAAAGAATATTGGGAACCGTCAGTTACGAAGGAGAATACAAGGAATGTCCAAGCCTTTTTAGTGACCGGGATGTGGCAGAGGCGATCCTAACCTTGTCCAGCACTACCAATGGGGCGATGGCGGTAAAAGCATGGGAAGCCCTTGAGAAAAAAACCAGTCTAAGATTAAGGGATTTAGCCGAAGAAAGGAAGGAAGAACAGCTTTCTTTTTCTGAAATTACAGCCCAACCAAAAAAAGTAATGACTTCTCCCGTTTTTAGCGGGACAGAGACAGGGAACCGGCGTTATTCACCCTTTACCACTAATGTGGAAAAGATGATTCCTTGGCGGACGCTAACAGGGCGCCAACATTTTTACCTAGATCATGAGGTGATTCAGGAGTTCGGTGAAGAACTTCCTCTATATAAACCCACCCTGCCTATAAAGACGTTTTATCCGGCGGATAGAAGGCCCGATGTGAACAGTAAAGAGATTACCTTGCGGTATTTAACTCCTCATTTTAAATGGTCTTATCACAGTACCTATGGGGATACACTACCCATGTTAACTTTATTCCGCGGCGGACCCCATGTATGGATGAATAATAAGGATGCGGAAGAAGTGGGAATTGCTGATAACGACTGGCTTGAAATGTATAACCGCAACGGTGTCGTGGTTGCACGTGCCGTGGTCAGCCATCGGATTCCCCGGGGAACAGCCTTTATGTATCATGTTCAGGACCGGATTATTAATGTCCCAGGATCACCAATTACAAAGGAACGCGGGGGAACCTTTAACAGCCCGACAAAAATTTATGTAAAACCCACCCATATGATTGGCGGGTATGCCCAATTAAGTTATGGATTTAATTATTACGGTCCTACAGGAAATCAGCGGGACATGAAGGTTGTCATTCGAAGGCTGAAGGAGGTGTCCTGGCTTGAGAATTAAGGCCCAATTTGGAATGGTGATGAGTCTGGACAAGTGTATCGGATGCCATACCTGCAGTGTGACCTGCAAAAATACATGGACCAATCGTCCCGGTACTGAGTATATGTGGTGGAATAATGTAGAGACGAAGCCCGGGATTGGATATCCGAAGGAATGGGAGAACCAGGAGACCCATAAAGGGGGATGGGAAATAAAAAAGGGAAAACTGGAACTGAAAGCAGGGGGAAGAGCCACCAAATTGGCGCAAATTTTTTACAACCCTTACTTGACCCCCATTGATGAATTTTACGAGCCTTGGACCTATGACTATGAAACGTTGATCAATAGTCCCGAGAAAAAACACCAGCCCGTGGCCAGACCAAAATCCCAGCTTACCGGAGAATATATGGAATTAAAATGGGGACCCAACTGGGAAGACGATCTGGCAGGGGTGCATGTCACCGGCCAACGGGACCCCAATATGAAAGGGCTCGAAGAATCCGTTCGCCTGGAATTTGAACAGACATTTATGATGTATCTTCCCCGAATCTGTGAACATTGCATCAATCCGCCATGCGTTTCCTCATGTCCGTCCGGCGCCATTTACAAACGGGATGAAGACGGGATTGTGTTGGTGGATCAGGAAGCCTGCCGTGGATGGCGGTTTTGTATGACAGGATGTCCTTATAAAAAGGTTTATTTTAATTGGAAAACGCAAAAGGCAGAGAAGTGTACGTTTTGTTTTCCAAGAATAGAGGCCGGTCTGTCCACCATTTGTTCTGAAACATGCGTCGGGCGTATCCGCTATATCGGCATTGTTCTGTATGATGTTGACCGAGTTGAAGAAGCAGCTTCTGTTTCCAATGAAAAAGAGTTGGTTCAATCACACTTGAGTATTTTTCTCGATCCCAATGATCCCAAGGTTGTTGAACAAGCCCGCCGGGATGGCATACCGGAAGACTGGATCAATGCGGCCCAGCGCTCACCGGTTTACAAATTGGCAGTTACATTTGGGATTGCCTTGCCTTTACACCCGGAATACCGGACATTGCCGATGGTTTGGTATGTTCCCCCTTTAAGCCCGATCATGAATGCTTTTCAAGGGCAAGGGGACCATCTGGATCCCCAAGTGATTTTCCCTGCCATTGATCATTTAAGAATACCCATTCAATATTTGGCTAATTTATTAACGGCCGGTGATACGGAAGTGATTCGGACAGTCTTAAAAAAGATGGTGGCCATGAGATCCTATATGCGCGCTGTTAATATCGGAAAAGATCCGGATATCGGGATGCTTGCGGAACTTCAACTGGATGAACATATGGTTAAGGAGATGTATCGGTTATTGGCTATTGCCAAATATTCCGATCGTTATGTGATTCCTTCTGCCCATCGGGAACAGGTAGGCAATATGCACTTGGGCCGCGGAATAGCAGGGTTGGACTTTATGGAGTCCTGTTCCGGCTGTAATGTCTTAGGATGGGGGGATTCAGATGACAGATAGTCGGTTAATTTTTAAACTAAGTTCTATTCTGCTGCAATATCCCGATGGGGAGTGGATTTCATCGAGGGAACTTCGCGATGAGATTTTCGCATTAGGGGATGAGGAAATTCGCAAGCTGTTCTCAGATTTTATGGCATATATTGATCGGACCGATTTAGCCGATCTATGCTCGGAATATGTGAATACCTTCGATTTTAATGAAAAAACCACTCTTTATTTGACATACTTACAGTATGGGGATCAACGTGAACGGGGGCAAGCATTGGTGGATTTAAAGGCAAGGTTTGAACAGGCTGGCTATCAGATAACGTCGGAAGAATTGCCGGATTACTTGCCGCTTTTGCTGGAATTTGCATCCGTTGTTCCCCAAAGTTTAGCCAAAGAAATTCTTGAGTCACAGTGTTCCATTCTTGAAAAGCTTCATTCGGAACTTGAAATGATGAACAGCCCTTACGCCAGGGTATTGCAGGCTTGTTTACTGTCAACGGGTCATTCCGTTCAAAAGGACGTAGCAGGAGGTGCATCATGAATCTGTGGAACCAATTTCTCTGGGTGATTTTTCCATATTTGATGTTTACGATATTTTTTGTTGGACATTTCTACCGCTTTAATACCGATCAATATGGTTGGACGGCAAAATCGAGTGAAATTTTGGAAAAGAGAGGATTAAAATGGGGAAGCCTGCTTTTTCACTGGGGGATCATCTTTGTTTTCTTCGGCCATGTAGCCGGAATTTTGGTGCCAAAATGGGTGTATTCAGTTATTGGCGTTTCTGAAGAAATGTATCATATAGGAGCGGTTTGGGTTGGCGGCTTCGTCGGTATTGTAACCATGATTGGAATCTTGCTGCTTCTGGGCCGGAGGCTTGCTGTTGGAAGAATATATGTAAACAGCAGTACAAGCGATATTGTGACTGTTGTCTCTCTGGTGATTGTAATGGGATTAGGTTTAGGAACCACGATGGGGTATACAGCTTTGGGAGGAGAATTTGATTATCGGGAAACCATTGGACCATGGTTTCGCAGTCTGTTCGTCTTTTCTCCTCAACCTGAATTAATGGCAGGCGCTCCACTGATTTTTCAACTGCATATTCTGGCTGCTTTTGCCCTTTTTGGGATTTGGCCTTTTACACGCCTTGTCCATGTGTGGAGTTTGCCCCTTACTTATTTAAGGAGAAGCTATGTCGTTTACCGCAGCCTAAATCCGAAAAAGGCTTTGCAGGCCCAATCTGTACGGCGTCAGGAGTAACTCTCTAAGATTAAGATATTGATTCCAGCGGTAGAAGAGGCTGCACCGATATGATGCAGCCTTCTTTAAGATGCCTTATTCTAGAGTAAATGTACTGCTGCAGGTTCCGGCTGAACCATGTACGTTTAAGTCACCATTGGATCGTACTTCGATTTGTTCAGCTGTACACCGATGGTTATGATCCGTTGTATTTGCACTCTACACAGGAATAGTTTGGGTCATGATAACCCTCTTTTCTTTCATATCGTTTCTCCATCTTTTTGATATGAAAATAACATTTTCATATCAATTTGTGACCCTTCGGGTCATGCATGTTTCTGAAATTGATTTTGTATTGTTTAGAAACGATACGATGATGGGTATACAAAAGTATTGGGAAAGAAATCAAATTACAAAGGAGTGACAGACCGATGGATAAACGGTTTAATCCGGAACATATCCATAAATTAGATAATCCTGAGCGAAAAAAATATCTACCGCCAGAGGCAATACTACATAAATTGGATTTAAGCGAGGAGGATGTTTTTATTGATTTAGGAGCTGGAACAGGATATTTTACAATCCCCGCAGCGAATGTAGTAAAGAATAAAATCGTTGCTTTGGATGTAGAACCGAAAATGTTGGCTGCGATAAAAGTAAAGGCAGATAAGATGGAGGCTCGTCATATTGAATATTTAGAAAGTCCTGTTGAGTCCATTCGTCTTGGCGATTCAATAGCAGATAAGGCATTAGCTTCTTTCATTTTGCATGAGGTGGATGATCTCAATCAAACATTGGTGGAAATTAAAAGGGTCTTAAAGCCTCTAGGCAAGTTATTAATTCTTGAGTGGAAGGATGAAGAGATGGATCAGGGACCGCCTTTATCCCATCGCATAGGGCAGTCCGAAGTAAAAAACGTATTGAAACAATCAGGCTACCAGGTTGAGCAGGTGTTTTATCCCAACCCAATGAATTACGGGATCGTCGCCCGTTCCTTTAAATAAGTTGAAAAGATTTATGAAAACCATGTTTTCGTTTTTGTATTCTCCCCGTTCCTCTGATAGACTATTTTTTGATGTTACTAATGAGGGAAGGGGTTTTTTGTTTTGAAAAAATATCTATTTCCTGTCGTCGCAATGATTTTTTTACTGTCCGGATGTTCATTATTTCAAGAAAAAGAAGCAGAACCTAATGTGATTAAGCCGAATATTTCTCCAAATATCGAAGTAACAGAAAAATATTATCCGGGAGTATTGCCATACCAACCGAACCAAAGCAGAGGGACCCTCACCCGTTTAAACAGTCGTTTGGATGCTTCCAGATTGGAATTAGGATTATTGGAAATTGCCCAGCAGACCTTTCCAATCAATCAATATGTGTTTCGTGAGGGACAGTTTCTCACAAAAGGGGAACTGGAAAGCTGGTTGGCAAGAAAAACACCAGAAAATTTAAACGGACTTAATCCTTCAGAAGGAACCCCATTTTTATACCATATTTTGGAACATAATTACCTTTCCAAAGACGGGACTAAGGTGGAAGGGATCGTCATTGCCTTATCATTTTCATCCCAATATGAAACCCCTCAAGGGGAAACAAAGGAATACCTGCCTGAAGAAATGCTGTCAAAGACAAAGGGGATTGCCAATTTAGTGGTGCAAAGATTAAGACAAAAGGTCACGTCTGTACCAATCATTGTGGCGTTATTCCAAATGGAGCCGAAACCATCCCTCATTCCAGGTCGATTTATATCCGTGGGAACGGTAAATGGAAATGAAGAAACTATTTCAAAGTGGAAAGAAATGAATGAGAAATATGTCCTTTATCCCAGCAATAAAACCCTTGAGGGTATTTTTTTGAAAACCCAGCGGGATTTTACGGACTTCAAAAATGAGGTTCAGGGTTTTTACCAAAACTTTGCCGGGATTATTGGAATGGGACGGTTTGTAGAAGGGGAACTGGTGGAATTAACCGTTACCGTGACAACAGAATTTGATTCCAAGACAGAAATTATTCAAATGACCCAATTTATTGCCTCCATCCTGCCAAAATATTTTCCTGACAACACTTATATTAATGTATACGTAAATTCCATTAGCAGACCCCAGGCGATTTACGTAAGACCCAATAATGGAGAACCCTTTTTCCATGTGTATAGGGATTAGAGAACCATAACTCCCTATGACTTAAGTTTTGTTTATGAAAAATGGTATCCTGAGAAAGAATAGGAATGGTATTGGAAAAAAATAAGGAGGCGATATCCATGGTCATAGATTTTAAAAACGAACCGTTTACCGCTTTCAGTAAAGAGGAAAACCGAAAAGCCTTTAAGGAAGCACTAAAGCTTGTCGAGTCCCAGTTGGGTCAGGAATACGATTTGATCATTGGGGGGGAAAGGATCAAGACAGAGAAGAAAAGAAAATCC
>NZ_JAKIHL010000028.1 GCF_021608135.1 Microaerobacter geothermalis | reverse complement strand
TTAAACGATGATCACTATAAAGAGTTAGGTGAAGACTTTTTACAGAAGCGAAACCAAGAACGAATGGAAAGATATTTTATCGCTAAGGTGCGTCAATTAGGATACGAAGTTCAGAAGAATACTGCATCATAACTACTGGAAACATTTACAACGATTATCCCGGGCATCCCTATACCCATTTTTATCTGGAAATTGATACCAAGCACTTGACATTTTTAGATCAGTATGACCCGGGAGGGAATTATTTTCATATCAAAGATTTACACGTCTTTAAAAAATCTGAGAAACCTAGTTTTATTTCGTCATTGGGAGTGATGGATATGTTTGACCTATTTGAAAAAGCTGTCCTAGGCATGGCAAGTCTTAGGATATTATCCGGGAGTATAGAGATTTTTGCCGCTCTGCTTATTTTAAAGTCTAATCAGGTTGAAAAGGCGCTTATGATAAATTCTGCATTAGCACTAGTTGGACCGGTTATTCTCATCACAACGACAACGATAGGGGTTTTGGGATTATCGGATAAATTGTCATATTCCAAACTTTTATGGATTGTCCTTGGTGTTTCTCTCATCCTTATTGGAGTCAAAAAATAGCTTCCCCTTTATGGTGTAAAAGTATCCTCATATAGTTATACTATGGAGGATAGATTTAAAAGGGAGGAAGTTGCATGGAACAAATGGAAAGCCAACTGGCGTATTTACGTGGATTAGCAGAAGGATTAGATATTACAGAAAACAAGAAAGAAGGACGAATTATTAATGAATTAATTTATTTGATGGAAGAAATGGGTAGAGAGATAAGAAAATTAAATCAAAGAATGAAAGAACAGGATGAATATGTGGAGGCAATTGACGAAGATTTAAGTGATGTGGAGGATTTTCTCTTTGAAGAAGATGATGATGATTTAGACGATGATTTACATGATGATGACGATCTCAGATATTTTGAACTGAAATGTCCAAAATGTACGGAATTTATCCGCGTTGATTCAGATGTTTTTGAAGACGATGACGTGGTCGAGATACGATGCCCGGAATGCGATGAATTGATTATCCTAAATGATGATCTCCTTCATGAAAACGTGGATGATGAAATAAGGCAATAGGTATGTGGATTTATCAACAAAAAAAGCGGTTTTTAGCTTTATCGCTAAAAACCGCTTTTTTATGTGGAGAAACTGCTAATGAGATTTTGTTCTTAATGGCATAAATTGTCCAAGCGCGCATATGAATTAGGTAAATCGAGTGGACAAAGTTAAATGGGGAGTGCTCTTACATGGTAAAAGATATATTGAGAATTCTTCCTGCTTCTGTCAGGCAATTAATTCAAACCCTTCCGACCGAAGTATTAGTGGAATTGGAAGAGATAAGGATTCGGGTTCAGAAACCGCTTGAAGTAATTTGGAACGGGAGATCTGAATTTATTACCCCATCTGGCAAGCTGACATCCCATTCTGAAGAGGGGTTTAAAGTAAATCCTGAAGATTGCATAAAACTGATGAATCTGATCAGCAATCATTCCTTATATACCCTTGAAGAAGAGTTAAAGAGAGGTTATATCACCATTCCGGGGGGGCATCGGATTGGTATATCCGGAAAAGTAATCCTTCAAGGTGGGGGGATTCACCATATAAAAGAAATAACCAGCTTTAACATACGATTTGCTAGGGAAAAGGTAGGAGCTGCTTCTAAGTTATTGCCATATCTTTTTGAGAACCGATCACTAAGGAGTACCTTGATTATCTCGCCACCCCAGTGTGGCAAAACTACTCTCCTTCGGGATTTAGTTCGTCAATTAAGTTACGGGAGCATTGAGAGACATATTTCCAGCTACAAAATCGGCTTAGTGGACGAAAGATCAGAAATTGCCGGATGCGTAATGGGAATTCCTCAGAAGGACGTGGGTCCAAGGACTGACGTGTTGGATGGATGCCCGAAGGCTGAAGGGATGATGATGATGATCCGTTCCATGTCCCCTGATATCTTGGTCGCTGATGAAATTGGCCGGAAAGAGGACGTTTATGCCCTCCAGGAGGCTCTCCATGCCGGGGTTAAAATCCTGACAACCGCCCACGGAACTGATATTGATGAAGTGGCCAGAAGACCAACCCTGTCACAGATGATACAGCAGCGATTTTTTGAGAGATATGTGATTTTATCCCGGAAAAAAGGTCCAGGGACGATTCATGCTGTGTATGACGATCAGTTTCGCTCCCTTTTAAAGGAGATAGTGCAATGATGAAGATATTGGGTGCCTCCATTGTTGTATTTGCCACCACCTATTTCGGTTTCTATTTGGCAAAAACCTATGCTGAAAGGCCAAACCAGATCAGAAATTTGCGGAGTGCTTTGAAGATGCTGGAGACAGAAGTGGTGTATGGCGCAACGCCGATCAATGAAGCATTTCGCCATATTGGAAAAAGAATAAAGGAACCGGTAAGTTCATTATTTATCCAGACCGCCAAGCGTTTAGAAAATGGGGATGGACTATCTTTTATCGAGTGCTGGAAATACTCGCTAAATGAAGAATGGAGAAACACCTTTCTAAAAAAATCTGAGTATGAGATTCTTCTACAATTGGGACATGTGATCGGTTTGTCAGGAAAAGCAGACCAGGTAAAACATATTCATCTCGCCTTAGCCAATCTGGAGGTAGAAGAGTTGCAAGCCAAGGAAGATCATGAAAAATATGCAAAGGTAAGTAAAAGCCTGGGAGTTTTATCTGGTATCTTAATTGTAATTTTGATGCTGTAGGGGTGGGATAAAATGAGTTATGACGTAAATGCCATTTTTCAAATCGCAGGTATCGGGATTGTCCTTGCCATTATTCATACCGTATTAAAACAAATGGGGAGAGAAGAAATTTCCAATTGGGTCACGTTAATCGGTTTTGTCATCATACTTTTTTTGGTGATTAATTACCTAAGTGATCTATTTCAGGAGATAAAACGTGTATTTCTGTTTCGTTAAGGAGATAGATTCATGGAAATTATTCAGATTGTTGGGCTAGGTTTAGTTTCTACCATACTGATCCTTATTTTAAAAGAACATAAGCCGTTATTTGCCTTTTTGCTTACGATTTTTATAGGTGTGATTATTTTTTTCTATCTCGTTGGGAAAATCTCTGAGGTCATCCAGATTTTAGAAAAAGTGGCAGTTCAGGCAAATGTCAATATGGTTTTTTTGGAAACGATCTTAAAAATTATTGGAATTGCCTATATTGCAGAGTTCGGAGCGCAAATAACCAAAGATGCAGGTCAGGGCGCAATTGCCTCAAAGATTGAATTAGCGGGAAAAATTTTAATTATGGTTTTGGCGATTCCCATCATTACTATCATTATAGAAACCGTTTTAAATTTACTTCCCTCGTAAAGGATGTGTGTTATGTATCGAGGAATCGTACTATTTTCTACCCTATTCTTTCTTCTTGCTCCTATAGGTTTTGCGGAAACCTGGTCGGTAAATGGCCTTGTCGAGAAACAAAGGGAACAATTGGATACTCAAAAAATCGAAAAATATTGGCAAGAATTAATGGATGAGTATGGTGGTTTTTTTCCGGAGATGACAGTGCCAAATATTCTTCAATTGGTCCTTTCGAATAATGAGTTCTCAATTTCCTATTTTTTAAAAGGCTTTTTAAAATTTATGTTTTATGAGTTAATCATCAACCTAAAATTACTGGGTGCCATTGTGGTATTAACCGTATTTAGCATGATTCTAGAGACCATACAAACCGCATTTGAGAAAAATACTGTAAGCAAGGTGGCCTATGCCATTTCCTATATGGTTCTAATCATCATCGCGATTAACAGTTTTTATTTAGCTGTTAACTATGCAAGGGATGCCATACAAGGAATGAATGATTTTATGTTGGCGATTATTCCCCTGGTATTAGCCCTGTTGGCCTCTATGGGCAATTTCGTTTCCGTTTCCTTGTTCCATCCGTTGATTATTTTGATGGTTAATATCAGTGGAACTTTAATCGTAAATATCGTATTTCCTCTGTTGTTTTTCTCGGCGGTGATCAGTATCGTCAGCACCTTTTCCGAAAAATATCAAGTTTCACAACTGGCCAAGCTCACAAGGAATATTGGGATTGGAATACTGGGAATTTTTCTTACTGTATTTCTGACAATCGTTTCAGTTCAAGGGGCAAGCGCCGCAGCAACCGATGGAATTACAATTCGAGCGGCAAAGTTTATCACCGGCAATTTTGTTCCAGTTGTAGGGAGAATGTTTTCTGATGCGACGGATACCGTTGTGGGAGCATCATTATTAATTAAAAATGCTGTAGGGATCTCAGGCGTTGTGATACTTCTTTTTCTTGCAGCATTTCCAGCGATAAAAATTTTGTCCTTAGCCCTTATTTATAATTTTTCCGCAGCTGTGATGCAGCCATTAGGCAATAGTCCCATTATAGAATGCCTAGAAACCATCGGCAAAAATCTCATCTATGTTTTTGCCGCCTTGGCAACTGTAGGACTTATGTTTTTTCTTGCAATAACCATCATGATTACGGCGGGAAATATATCAGTGATGATTCGCTAGAGGTGAGAGGATATGATTGCTCTCTTGAGCCTATGGTTTAAAAAAATTATCATTTTGATCTTACTAGCTACCTTTGTTGATTTGCTTATTCCTTCCTCATCATATCAAAGGTATATAAAGTTTGTGGTTGGTTTAATTATTATTGTCACCATTTTACAGCCGATATTCTTCCTTCTAAAGAAAGAAATAACCCCTCAAAACCTTTCCATCGATAAATGGTTGGCAAGTGAAGAAGTCACCGCCAATCAGCCGGACGTTTCATCCATCAAGGAGCAGGGAGAGAAATTGAAGGAGAATTTGGACGTTCTGATTATGAATCAAGTAGAAGGGAAAATCGAACAGTTAATAACAGAAGAAGTGGAGAATTCCTTTCCTGTTCAAGTCAATCAGGTGGATGTAAGTATGGAACAAAAAAATGGACAGCGGCAGCTGGCAGCAGTGTCTCTCCTTATCACTCAACTGAATCAGAAAACCAACTCAACGAAAGAATCTGATACCCTCTCAATCCAGCCTGTAGAAATAAAGCCCATCGATGTTCATATTGAAGAAAAAAGAGAATCAGTACCTGTGAGTGAAGAAATGAGGAAGGATATATCAGAAACCACTGCCGTTAGCAAGCAATTAAGAAAAAGATTATCCATTTCTTGGGATATACCACCGGAACAGATTCGAATTCAATTTGTAAGAAGGGGTGAGTAATTATGGGAGAGAAGGGATGGCTGTCAAAGTGGATAGACCATAAGAATTTAGAAAAAAGAAATAAAAAAACAACTCCAATACAGTGGCTTATTCTTTTGGCAGCTATTGGGGTTGGAATCATGATCATCACCGATTTTATCACTGTTAAAGAAGATTTGCCGCCCAATAATCCACAAGAGATTTTGGATAAGGCAGCCTTTGGTACAGGAGCGGCAAAGAATTTAACGATGAAAGACTACGAAGAGATGTATGAGTCTGAACTTAAAGAAATATTGGAGCAAATGGTTGGGGTAGACAGCATATCGGTAATGGTAAATTTAGACTCCACAGAGGAAAGGGTGATCGAGAAAAACAGAAATACCAATCAGCAGTTAACCAAGGAGAGGGATACGAAGGGTTCGTCCAGAGATATTGAAGACCGTTCACAGGATGTCCAAGTTGTTTTAAAGAGAACAGATAACGGAGAAGAGCCCATCGTGCTGAAAACATTAAAACCAAGGGTAAGGGGGGTTCTCATCGTAGCGAATGGAGTAGAAAATGCCCAGGTCAGAGTGTGGATTACAGAGGCAGTGCAGCGGGTGCTTGATGTTCCCGTTCACAATATTTCAATTTTGCCAAAGAAAAAATAGGAGGGAAAAAGATGACGTTAAAAAAGCAAACGATATGGTTGCTATCCATGCTTACTCTAATGATTGTGTTAGCTGCATATCTGTTGTTTTCAACCCCTGTCAATAGGATTCAGATAGTGGATAACAACCAGGAGCAAAATTCAGAGGAAATGGTTACGATTACCGAAAATATCCCAATACCTGAAGGGAATCAGCCACAATCATCCGTCTTAAAAAACAGCAACGATTATTTTGTCAGTTATAAGCTGCAAAGAGAAATTCTTAGGTCTCAGCAAATCGAGCAGTTGAAGGAAGTACTAACTTCTGATGCTTCAGCTGAAGCAATTGCCCAAGCAAAGGCCAGTATTGATAAAATTCAAGCTCTAGAAGATGTGGAACTTCAGTTGGAAGAATTGATTAAAGCTGAAGGGTATAACGATGCAGTGGTCATCTCCAAGGATGATCGGGTAACGGTCATTATCCAAAGTGATGAACCCGAAAGAACTCAGATCGTAAAAATTATTAAATTGGTTAGCGACCAGCTAAAAGTTTCGGGCAGCAATGTGACTGTAAGTTTCAAACCATAATGTATGATTATTCCCTATTTATAGATCTGGAATTAAAGATTCACTCGTCCGCTAGTCGAGTTCGTCTGGAATTGATTCATGTCCGCATCTAGGCCAAAGAACAGAGCCATCAAAACATCTGGGTATTTCGAAGATGGAGTCATTTTGACGGCTAATTCCCGTCCTTTAGCTTCTACGCTTAGTACGAACTCGAAGGCTGTCTGTATGAATTCTTTAATTCCTTCTATATAAAAAATCCCTAATGCAGGGATTTTTTTGTGGAAATGAATCTCAGAGTTGGCAAGTTGGTGAGAATAACGTATGATATAGGTTAGGAATTTGATTTAGATAAAAAAGGAGTGGAAAAGAGATGTTAAAAATTCAGGAAATCAGGGAATTGATCAAATTAGTGGATCAATCCAGCATCTCAGAATTCGAGTTTGAGGGTGATGGAGCCAAAATTTCAATGAAAAAGGGGACCTTAAAGACAAATGGATTTGAACAACCTGAATCTGTCCAGCATGCTGCTCCTGCACCGGTTGTTGAAGTAAAGACGGAGTCTGCTCCGGTTGTACCTGCACCTAAAGTGGAAGAGAAGAAACCTGAAGCATTGACTGTTGTTGAAGATGATGTAAATTATCATAAAATTGTATCTCCAATGGTAGGTACTTTTTATAAAGCTCCTGCCCCTGATGCTGAGCCTTACGTAAACGTTGGAGATAAAGTAAAGGAAAATACTGTGGTATGTATCGTAGAAGCAATGAAACTAATGAACGAAATTGAGGCCGAGGTTCGTGGTGAAATCGTAAAAGTTCTTGTGGAAAACGGGCAATTAGTTGAATATGGACAACCTTTGTTTCTGGTTAAACCGGAATAAAGGAGGACGACAATGTTTAATAAAGTGCTCATTGCAAATCGCGGAGAAATTGCAGTACGAATTATTAGGGCCTGTCGGGAAATGGGCATTTATACAGTTGCCGTATTTTCCGAAGCGGACAGAGAAGCCCTTCATGTTCGTTTGGCTGATGAAGCATACTGTATAGGACCTACACCGTCTAAAGAGAGTTATCTGAACTTAACCAATATTATGAGTGTTGCAACTTTAACTGAATCCAATGCCATTCATCCAGGCTATGGCTTTTTAGCGGAGAATGCCGATTTTGCCGAGATCTGTGAAGCTTGCAACATCACTTTTATTGGACCGTCTGCTGAGGCCATCACAAAAATGGGGGCAAAGGCTGTAGCCCGGGAGACGATGAAGGAGGCAGGAGTTCCTGTTGTACCTGGAACAGACGGTATAATCAAAGAGATTGATGAAGCCATTAAAACGGCAAAAGAGATTGGCTACCCGGTTATCGTGAAAGCAACGGCAGGGGGTGGCGGAAAAGGGATGAGGGTGGCTTATTCTGAAGACGAACTCAAAAAAGCAATCAACATGGCTCAGAAGGAAGCTGAAACCGCCTTTGGCAATCCCGGTGTGTATCTGGAAAAATATTTGGAAGAACCGCGTCATGTGGAAATACAGATTATCGCTGATAAACAGGGTAATGTCGTTCATCTGGGAGAGAGGGACTGTTCCATTCAGCGCAGGCATCAAAAATTGATCGAAGAAGCTCCTTCTCCTGCGTTAAATCCTGAATTAAGAGAACAGATGGGAGCAGCTGCTGTTGCTGCCGCTAAAGCAGTAAATTATTCTGGGGCGGGAACGGTTGAATTTTTACTAGACAAGCATGGTAACTTTTATTTTATGGAAATGAATACACGGATTCAGGTAGAACATCCTGTTACAGAGCTGATTACTGGGGTAGATTTAATTAAGGAACAGATTTCTGTTGCTGCAGGCAATCCCCTTTCTCTTAGACAAGAAGATATTGCCTTTAACGGTTGGGCCATTGAGTGCAGAATTAATGCGGAAAATCCAAGCAAAAACTTTATGCCTTCACCTGGTAAAATACAAATGTATCTTCCGCCAGGAGGACCGGGCACACGGGTAGATAGTGCTGCATACCCAGGTTATGTCATCTCCCCATTTTATGACTCCATGATTGCTAAAGTAATTGTTTGGGGAAAAACCAGGGAAGATGCCATCTCCAGAATGAAGAGGGCCCTTGTAGAATTTGTCATTGAAGGTATTGATACCACCATTCCTTTTCATCTAAGTGTGCTTGATCATCAAGCATTTGTTAGCGGGGACTTTAATACAAAGTTCCTCGAAACTTACAAAATTAACTTGGATTAAAGTGGAATTTTCTTCTCTTTTTTTGATAGTATAAGACAAGGAGGTGTTTATGGTGGAAATGGAAGCCTATATTCCAGAATATGAACATACAGATCTTGGTAAGATCCAAATTGCACCTGAAGTGATTGAGGTCATTGCTTTTTTGGCGACGTCAGAAATAAAAGGGGTTGCTTCGATGAGCGGGAGCAGCTTCGTGGGTGATATTGCCGAGCGGTTTGGAAAAAAGAACTTGGCAAAAGGTGTGAAGGTAAATGTTGGGCAAAAAGAGGCATCAATCAACGTTTCGGTGGTTATTGAGTTTGGCTATCGAATTCCTGAAATTGCCCAACAAATTCAGGATAACGTCAAGCAGGCTATTGAAAACATGACAGGTTTGCATGTGTCAGAAGTAAATATCCATGTGGTGGGTGTATTTATGCCCACTGAAGAGAAAAAAGATAAAAATCAATTGGAAGAACAAATTCAAAGGGTTCGTTAGCCATCATCCCCCCAATCATGATTGGGGGGTATTATTAAAAGAGGGTAGGAGGGAAATGGATGAACTTTTTCGATCGCTTTATATTCTTTGTTTTTTCATTATTTGTTGCCCTTCTTTCCATCATCATGATGTTTATGGGACTTAGGCTTATTCCTCGTTACATACTGACAGATGGGTTAGGTTTGGTATATCAATCCAGAAATGGAAGTCTTCTGATTCTCATTATGTCGTTCATTCTTTTGGCTGCAAGTTTTCGATTGATGGCGGTATTGCTTAAAAGAAAACGCGGAGTAGATACGATTAATCAGAGGAATGATCTTGGAGACATACGGATTTCCATAGCTACCTTACAGCATTTGGCCATCAAAGAAGCATCAAGTGTTCCCGGTGTAAGAGAAGTGAAAGTAAAGATCAGAACCTCTGAGAAGGGAAATGTGATCGTTTTAAGAGTTATTGCTGATGGCCATTCATCCATACAAGAGATGTCGGAGCAGCTGCAACGTAGAGTGAAATCACATGTGGAAGAGATCTCAGCTATTCCCATCCATCAAGTAACCGTCTTGGTTGCTGATATTGTCAATAACGCCGCTGAACAAAAAGTTCGCCGAGTGGAGTAAGGAGAGTTTCTTGTGTGGGATTGGGTTTGGTTACATAAAGGGAAAGTTTTAGGGATTTTATTTGGTCTTTTTTTTAGCATCGTGTATCTTTTCTTTGGACTTCTGGACATGATCGTGGTCTTCCTTATCCTCTCTTTAGGTTATATGGTTGGGAGAAAATTGGATAACAAGGAAGATTTAAAAGAGGTTTTACAGAAAATATTGCCGGAAAAGTTTAAATAGATTTGATTCAGAAAAAAGTGGATCCTAAGGATACACTTTTTTCTTGTTTTTTTGAAATATCCAGTGTTTTGACGACGATATCTAACTTGTATCCTTGCAGCAATAAATGGTATTGTAAGTATGAAATTTTTTTCAAATAGGAGGAATGAATTGTGGCTCTCTTGTTTCAACCGTTGATGATTAAAAATATGACCATAAAAAACCGAATCATGATGTCTCCAATGTGTATGTATTCAGCAACTTTAGATGGAAAACCAACGAATTGGCATTTCATACATTATCCCACAAGGGCCATTGGTGGCGTTGGTTTGATCATGTTGGAAGCGACTGCTGTTGAACCCAGGGGTAGAATCAGCAATAGAGATTTGGGAATCTGGGATGACAAACATATTGATGGATTAAGACGGATCGTAGATCTTTGTCATGAAAATGGAAGCAAAGTAGGCATTCAATTGGCGCATGCTGGGCGGAAATGCGTTGTTCCCGGTGAAAAAATTGTAGCCCCCAGTTCGATTCCGTTTAATTCTGATTCCCCAACTCCTGAGGAGCTAACGGAAGAAGAGATTGAGAAGATCATTAAAGCCTTTGCGGATGGAGCAAGAAGAGCTAAGGAGATTGGTCTGGATGTTGTTGAAATTCATGGTGCTCACGGGTATCTTATCCATGAATTTTTATCCCCATTAACCAATAGTCGTTCGGATCAATATGGAGGTCCATTGGAGAACAGGATGCTATTCTTAAGGAAAGTAATCAGATCTGTTAAGCGGGAATGGGGAGAAGAAAGACCTCTGTTCTTAAGGCTATCAGCCAGTGACTATGCTAAAGGCGGAATTACTATAGAGGATACGATTTCCATTGCCGAAGCAGCCTATGAGGAAGGGGTGGATCTCATTGATGTGAGTTCCGGTGGACTTCTTCCGATAACAGTCCCTGTCTATCCTGGATATCAAGTGGGATTTTCCGAGGCGATAAAAAAGAAGCTAAATCAACCGACGGCAACGGTTGGCCTTATTACTACCCCGGAGCTTGCTGAGGAGATTTTGTTCAATGGTAGAGCTGATCTGATTGCCTTAGGGAGAGAACTGTTGCGCAACCCTTATTGGCCATTAGAAGCGGCCCGCATGTTAAATCACGAAATCCAGTGGCCGGAACAATATAATAGAGCCAAAAAGTAAATAATAATTACGATAGGGTAAGCAAAACCTAACGAGGGAGAATTTAGTGTGAAAAGAAGAGAAGCTAGAGAGAAAGCGATACAAGCCTTATATCAAATGGAAATGACGAAAAATTCCGCTGAGGAAGCGATTGCCTCCGTTATTGAAGCCCAAGGTGGAGAAAAGGATTCCTATTTGTTTCAATTAGTGGAAGGTACCACGCATAATTTGAAAAAAATTAACGATACCCTGACCCCTTTTTTAAAAGGATGGGCGATTCATCGTTTGGCAAGAGTAGATCGAGCGATTTTAAGACTATCTGTTTATGAACTTCTTTTCCAGAAGGAGATCCCTGTGGCTGTTGTCATTGATGAAGCCATTGAATTGGCAAAAAAATTTGGTACTGAGCAATCAAGCAAATATGTAAACGGTGTGTTGGCAGAAATGAGCAAAACCATCAGGGAGGACAAAAAATCCGAACATTAAAACCTCTCTTTGCAATAGTATTCGCCTTTACAACTTTGTTGGTTAGATATAAACTAAAGTTTGTGATGAAAAGAACGAGGGGGAGTTTCTGATGTCTGGAGTGATCATAAGTGGAAAAGTATTAGCGAAAGAAATGCGTGAAACCATGAAATCGGAAGTGGAAGAACTAAAGAAGGCGGGTATTATTCCTGGCTTGACCGTCATTTTAGTTGGGAATAATCCGGCCTCTCTTTCTTATGTCAAAGCGAAGAGAAAAGCATGTCAAGAAGTAGGTATGTATTCCGAATTAATTCATCTTCCTGAATCGACTACCCAGGACGAGCTGTTGGGAAAAATATCGGAATTAAATAAAAATCCAAAGATCCATGGAATATTGGTCCAACTTCCTTTGCCTGAACACATTGAGGAAAAAGCAGTAATTGCCGCCATTTCACCCTATAAAGATGTGGATGGTTTTCATCCGATTAATGTAGGAAATATGGTTATTGGTGATTCCTGCTTTTTACCTTGTACACCACATGGTATTATTAAAATGATTGAAAAAACCGGAATAGAGATTTCAGGAAAGCATGCCGTGGTCATTGGCAGAAGCAACATTGTCGGGAAACCTGTTTCTCTTTTATTACTGCAAAAAAATGCAACTGTAACCATTTGTCATTCCAGAACAAATCATTTAAAAGAGATCACACGACGAGCAGATATTTTAATTGCTGCAGTTGGACGTCCGAAGATGATTACCAAGGAATATGTATCACCTGGAGCTATTGTGATAGATGTAGGGGTTAATCGCATCGAGAATGGAACTTTGGTGGGAGATGTTGATTTTGAGGAAGTAAGGAAAATCGCGTCATACATCACTCCAGTGCCTGGTGGGGTGGGTCCCATGACCATTACCATGCTGTTGTCAAACACCATTAAATCGGCTAAGCAGTTTCCTGCTTAAGTGAAGTAAAATAAAGAAAACTTAATTTAGGGGGAGTTTTGCTCCTGATGAACTTTAGTTGTGCCGCGCAGGACAATGATAAGTATGGACTGAATTAGTCCTCAAACTGACTCCATCATCGAGATTCTCAGGTGTTTTTGGGGGTTTCGTATAGATCAATAGTGGGCAATATTGGTGGCGGTTAGCCACAGTACCTAGAAGTGATTCAGGTCCGTTTCAAGTCTAATGTGCAAATAGTTTGGTGATATACCACCGAAGAAAGAGTGGATCGTGGATGGATGATCAAAATATTTTTTCTGTTTCTGATTTAAATCGATATTTAAAAGAACGATTGGAAGCAGATTCGCTATTAAATGATATATGGATACGGGGAGAAATCTCTAACTTTACTCATCACAGAAGCGGTCATATGTATTTTTCCCTAAAGGACGAAGGGAGCCGGATCAAGGCGGTTATGTTTGCAGGGGCAAACCGCAAGCTTCTTTTTATGCCCAAGGAAGGGCAAAAGGTGATCGTTCGCGGTAATGTTTCTGTTTATGAGAGGGATGGGCAATACCAGTTATACTGCAAAGAAATGCAGGCAGATGGTATTGGAAGCTTATACTTGGCCTTTGAGCAACTAAAGGAGAAATTGCAAACCGAAGGACTTTTTGATCCCGTTCATAAAAAAGAACTACCAAAGTTCCCCAAAACAATTGGTGTCATTACATCTCCGACAGGTGCAGCGATTCGGGATATTGTGACAACCATTAAGCGGCGTTATCCTTTGGCCAATATTCTTCTTTACCCTGTTTTGGTGCAAGGAACCGAAGCTCCTCAGTCTGTGGCCCGTGCCATACAATTAAGCAATGAAAGAAGTGAGGTAGATCTCCTGATCGTTGGTAGGGGAGGGGGTTCAATAGAAGAACTTTGGGCATTTAATGAGGAAATTGTGGCAAGAAGTATCTTTCTTTCTCGTATCCCGGTCATTTCTGCAGTGGGACATGAAACCGATACAACCATCGCTGATTTTGTGGCTGATATCAGGGCGGCTACCCCTACTGCTGCCGCAGAGATTGCTGTTCCCCATATCCGTGAATTAAAAGATAAAGTTCTTCATTATCGTCTCCAACTGCAAAGAACTCTGTTGAATGTCTTAGGAGATAAAAGAAAACAGTTGGATGGATTAAAAAAATCATATGTGTTTAAGAGACCTAAAGACCGGGTTGAACAAGCTGCCCAGAGGGTGGATCAGTTAAACAGCCGCATGATGTCTGCTCTCCAAAGAAATCTGGAAAAAAAGAGAACGAAATTGGTTCAGCTAAATCTTATGTTGGGAAAGCAAAATCCCCGTTACAAGGTCGGTTATACAAGAAAACAACTGGAATATTTAAGGAAAACATTATCTAAGGCAATCATAGCTGATTTAAAAGATAAGAAGAAACAATTATATTACACTCTGGCCAAACTGGATGCGTTAAGTCCTTTAAAAGTGATGCAAAGGGGATATTCTCTAGTATATAATGAAAATCATGAGTTGGTAAAATCTGTTCAAAAGGTTTCTCCGGGAGATATTGTAAAGGTAAAGATGATTGATGGACAGCTGGATTGTCAAGTGTGGGGGATTGAGGAAGAGGTGAATTATGGAAAAGCAAACAAAGATGGATGAAATGTCCTTTGAGGAAGCTCTATCTCGTTTAGAAAAGGTAGTCGAATCCCTTGAGGATGGGGATGTGTCTTTAGAAGTGGCTATTGAGCTTTTTCAAGAAGGAATGCAGCTTTCAAAATTATGTACAAAAAAATTGGAATCGGTTGAACAGCGTATTGAAATGCTTATTGAGAAAGAAGGGGATATGGAAAAGGTACCTTTTCGTTTAGAGGAGGAGCAAGATTGAGATACAAGCATATCATTCCATATTTACAAGAGAAAACCTCCTGGGTGGAAAATGACCTGGTTTATCATTTGAAAGAGATCGACATGCCGTCACGATTAAGGGAATCTATGGAATACTCTTTACTGGCAGGTGGGAAGAGAATTCGTCCTGCCCTTGTATTTGCTTCCATTGAATCCCTTGGAAAAGATCCCAAAATAGGGTTATCGGTTGCAAGTGCCATTGAAATGATTCATACCTATTCACTCATTCATGATGATCTGCCATCTATGGATAATGATGATTACCGTAGAGGAAAGTTAACCAATCATAAGGTTTATGGTGAAGCGATGGCTATTTTGGCTGGGGATGCTCTTTTAACCATGGCCTTTGGGACCATTATGAAAACAAAGGTTCATTATCCCGATGTACGTCCGGAAGCACTTCTTCAATTAATAGAGGAAATTTCTAAATATGCCGGTCCTTATGGAATGGTTGGAGGTCAGGTGGTTGACATAATTTCTCAAGGGGAACCCGGAAATTTGGAAACCCTCCGCTATATTCATCAACACAAAACTGCGGATATGATCATCTGTTCCGTCAGATCTGGAGCGATTCTCGCTGGAGCCTCCTCGGAGCAATTATATCATTTAACCCGTTTTGCATCCTCCCTTGGATTAGCGTTTCAAATTCAGGACGATATATTGGATGAAATTGGAAATTCTGAGCGAATGGGAAAAACTGCTGGAAGTGATCGATCCAATCAAAAGTTAACCTATCCATCACTTATCGGAATAGAAGCCTCCCAGGAAGAAGTAAATCTTTTGGTGAGTGAAGCAAAGGACCAATTAAAGTTGGCGAAAATCTTGCATCCTGTACTTTTCGACTTGGCTGATTTTTTGCTTCATCGGGAATCTTGACTTTTTACATTGTGACTTATTAACAGAATTACGTTAGCGATATAGTACTTTGTGGCAGTCTTTTCATTTGTAGATAACATGAAAATATGTTATAATACATAGTACAAACGAAGAGTGGTGCAGTATTCTAGTCAATCTACCTATCCTGAAGGCGGGGCTAAAAATCCGTTAAAGGGCACATCGATGAAGTTCCTGGTGTTGGCTTTCGACGCCCAGTCGGGGGTTGATACTGGGAGTTAAGGTAGGAGGGCGATCCACAATGGCATGTGGGCGTTGACCCTCCTTCCGCGGAGGCCCAAGTTTGTGGCAAGTGCGTAAGCATGAGTTATGGCTTGGGGTATGAACCTGTATGCGAGCCTACATACCTAATTGGCTTGTGTACAGCGTAGCCTGCCGTGAGTGATGATGGCGGGATTATAGGATTCGAAACCTTGTTCTAATGGCCATTAGATAAGGTTTGGTGCTATATGAAATCATCATTGCAAAAGCGGCTAGGGATATGGTTAAAGATTGTTGAGGAAAACTCCTAGACTGTTCCTTTCTGTGTAGCTTTGTGGGGATTAAAGTGTGGACTAAGTGGTAATCCAGTCTGGCGAATGGTGACACGCCAATGAAGTCATAATGGGAAACCGCCAATATGGCAACGTATTGGTGACTTCATGGGAAAACCTACTGGACCTAAGCCGCAACATTTACCCACAAAGTGACCACTCTTCATACATATCTTTGAATCATTTCGAGAATAGGTGACTCTTTTTACATGAACCCTTTATTTAACAAATCACTTCGGTGGAGTTTAACCATTGCCGTCACTACATTCTTTATGGCGGCACTTTTTACTGTGGTATCCTCATCCCTTTTGGAACAGGTGACTTGGGGGATTGGTATGGCCATAGTTTTTATACTGATCATTATCGGGGTTATATTTGATGCAATTGGTTTAGCTGCGGCCTCTGGGCATGAAGCTCCCTTTCATGCAATGGCTTCCAAAAAAGTACCGGGAGCTAAGCACGGAATTTTTATTATACGCCATGCCGACCGTGTATCCAGTTTTTGTAATGATGTCATTGGTGATATAACTGGTATCGTTAGTGGTACTGCAAGTGCTGCAGTGATTCTGCAGCTTATTTTTTCGTTTGGAGTTCCTGAAAGAAGCAGCTTGGCAACCACCATCGCTGTGATTTTTACCGCACTGGTTGCCGCTTTTACTGTTGGTGGAAAGGCTCTTGGAAAGACCTTTGCCATTCATTATTCAACCGAAATTATTATAGTTGTTGGAAAACTCCTTTTTTATATTGAAAAAATTTTTGGTGTTAATATGATAAATGGGAATTCTAAAAACAGGAAGAAGAAACGGGGGGGCAGAGATGCTACTAAATCAGATTGAAGACCCCAAGAGCTTAAAACAACTGAATATTCAACAGTTGGGAACCTTAGCTTCTGAGATCAGGCGTTTTTTAATTGAAAAACTATCTGTTACGGGTGGTCATTTAGCTCCTAATTTGGGAGTTGTTGAGTTGACCATTGCCCTACACTATCTTTTTGATAGTCCTAAGGACAAGTTCATATGGGATGTTGGTCATCAGTCCTATGTTCATAAAATACTTACGGGAAGAAAGGATTTGTTTGATACTCTTCGACAATATCAGGGATTGTCCGGATTTCCGAAACGGGATGAAAGTGTGCATGATGTCTGGGAAACCGGACACAGCAGCACTTCCTTATCCGCTGCCATGGGTATGGCGCTGTCCAGAGACTTGAAAGGTGAAAATCATAAAATTATTGCAGTGATTGGTGACGGAGCGCTTACCGGAGGCATGGCTTTCGAAGCCCTTAATCATATAGGACATGAAAAGAAAAATATTATCATTGTACTAAACGATAACGAAATGTCAATTGCCCCTAATGTTGGAGCTCTTCATAATTATTTGGGAAAATTGCGCACTGATCAGCATTATGTTAAGGCAAAGGAAGAATTGGAACACTTATTAAAAAAAATTCCTGCCATCGGCGGAAAACTGGCAAAGACAGCAGAGCGAATAAAAGACAGCGTGAAATATTTGTTGGTATCCGGTGTGCTCTTTGAGGAATTAGGCTTTACCTATCTAGGACCTATTGACGGACATAACATTCAGGTTTTATTGAAAAGCCTTGCTCAAGCTGGTAAAACTGCTGGACCTGTCTTGGTTCACGTCGTGACAAAAAAAGGAAAAGGATATGCTCCCGCTGAGGAGGATTCCTATAAATTTCACGGTATTAGCCCGTATAAAATTGAGACGGGAAAAGAGACAAAGAAACCAGGAACTCCTAGCTATTCATCAATTTTTGCAGATACTCTGATTCAGTTGGCTGAAGAGGATAAACGAATTGTTGCAATCACTGCTGCCATGCCAAATGGCACAGGGTTAAACAAATTTGCTGAACGTTTCCCGGAACGAATGATTGATGTCGGAATTGCTGAGCAACATGCCACAACCATGGCTGGTGGCCTTTCCATTGGTGGAATGAAGCCAGTTTTTGCTGTATATTCTACTTTTTTGCAGCGGGCATATGACCAATTGGTTCATGACATCTGCAGGCAGAACTTAAATGTTGTATTTGCTATTGACAGGGCCGGCTTAGTTGGGGCAGATGGTGAAACCCATCAGGGAGTTTTTGATATTGCGTATCTCCGTCATTTACCAAATATGGTATTGATGATGCCAAAGGATGAAAACGAACTGTCCAAAATGGTAAAGACAGCCATTGATTATAATGATGGACCTATTGCTTTCCGTTTTCCAAGGGGGAATGCATCGCAAGTTCCAAAAAAGGAAAATCTAAAACCAATCCCCATTGGAAAATGGGAAATCTTAACCACAGGTTCTGATGCAGCCATCATTGCGATTGGACCGATGGTGGCAGTTGCGATGGAAGCCTATGGAAAATTATTAAGAGAGGGTATCGAAGTCAGGGTAATCAATGGCAGGTTTATCAAACCTTTAGATGAAATGGTACTCTGTCAATTGGCAGAGGAAAATATTCCTATTCTTACCGTTGAAGAAGCCTCATTATTAGGAGGATTTGGAAGTGCCGTTTTAGAGTATTATGCCAATCAAGGATTTCATCATCAAATCGTAAAAAATATCGGAATTCCCGACCAATATATTCAACATGGTAGTGTAAGCCAATTAAGGGAGGAAATCGGACTGACAACAGAAATGATTATCCAGCAGATAAAGTCAGTTACCCTGAGAAAGAGGCAGCGAGCCTTATGACAAAGAAAAAGGAAAGATTAGATGTCCTCCTTGTGGAAGGAGGACATTTTTCCAGCCGGGAACAAGCCAAAAGAGCAATAATGGCAGGTCTTGTTTTCGTTAATAACGAAAAATCAGATAAACCAGGTATGAAAGTTTCCTCAGATGTGAAAATCCGGGTAAAAAGTCCACTTCACCCCTTTGTTAGCCGTGGCGGATTAAAACTGCAAAAAGCCATCGAGCAATTTCACATTGATTTCAAGGATAAGGTGGTCATTGATATTGGTGCATCAACCGGAGGTTTCACGGATTGTGCATTGCAATATCGTGCCAAAAAAGTATATGCGGTAGACGTTGGTTACGGACAGCTGGCATGGAGTTTACGGCAAGATCCAAGGGTAATTGTGATGGAAAGAACCAATTTTCGTTACCTGAAAAAGGAGGATCTATCGGGAGAACCTCCTGATGTGGCTACAATTGATGTATCCTTCATTTCATTAAGCTTAATTTTTCCTGTTCTTGCGGAGATTTTACGGAAACCTGGAGAGATGATCGCGTTAATTAAGCCGCAGTTTGAAGCAGGGAGAGAGCATGTAGGGAAAAATGGACTGGTTAAGGATCCGAAAATCCATTATCAGGTAATAAAAAAAGTGATTCATCAAGCTGATAAATCAGGTTTTCGTCTTCAAGGACTTCATTATTCACCTATCAAAGGTGGTGAAGGAAACATTGAATTCCTTTATTTTGGTCGATACAATCCAGAGAATTGGAATCTTGAAGAAGTTTACCTGGATGATCATATTAAAAATGTCGTAAAGGCAGCACATAACAATTTATCCGATAGCTAGACCCCATCTATTTTATCCAGCGAGGATTGCCTCGCTTTTTCGCTATTTCAAGAAGATTCTATAGAAGTGGAACTAAGTGGAACTAAAGATTTACAGGTCCGCTAGTTGAGTTGTGCTGTTTTTTGATTTATCCAAAGAGGAAATTAATCAAAGACCACGAAGTAAATGATTTGGAGACTATTCAAAGATCTTCAACTCCTTGGAATGGGGTGTTCATGATGCAAGGTATAGGACTAGCCGTAAACAAGGGTAAACCCAAAGCCTGGATTGTGGCTAGAGAATTAGTATATTTAATTGAACAAAGGGGAATCGATGTATATTTGGAACCTGAGCTTGCCCATCATTTTGAAAGAGATGATCTTGCTCTTCCTATAACACGTTTCCATGAAAAAATTGATAAAGTGTTTGTCCTGGGCGGGGATGGCACATTATTGGGATTTGCCAGACATTTTGCACCATATAATATTCCTATCCTAAGCATAAATCTTGGGAATCTAGGTTTTCTGTCGGAAGCAGAACCTGAAGATCTGCCTCGAGCCGTTGAGCAAATTATCCGCAATGATTTTTATATAGAAAAAAGAATGATGCTTGAAGCGATTATCATCCGTAGAGAGGAGCAGCTAAAAAATTTCATTGCCCTTAATGATGTGGGAATCTCTACCGGATCATTCAGTCGTATGATTACACATACCGTTTATGTGAATGAAAGATATTTAGGTTCTTTTTCCGGAGATGGTTTAATCATATCCACTCCAACAGGATCGACAGCCTATTCCTTGTCTGCCGGAGGCCCTATTGTTGTTCCTTACATCGACTTATTTCTGCTTACTCCTGTTGCCCCCCATTCCTTAACATCAAGACCAATGGTGTTATCAGCAGATGAAAAGCTGCGAATCAAGGTGGATTCCACCCACCAGGATATTGGGCTGACGGTTGACGGACAGCTAGGCTTTAAACTTGAAGTTGAGGATGATATTATTATACAGAAATCTCCATATGTAACGTCCCTTATAAAATGGAGAGAACATAACTTTTTTGAAGTGATTCGGAAAAAACTACAGGGTGAAAATTAGTCGGATTGGAGGTAAAAGATGAATAAGGGTCAAAGGCACATAAAAATCAGGGAAATCATATCGACATTTGACATCGAAACGCAGGATGAACTAGTAGAAAGGTTAAAGGAAGCGGGTTACAATGTTACACAAGCAACTGTCTCAAGGGACATTAAAGAACTTCATTTGGTGAAAGTACCGACTGCAAACGGGCAGTACAAATATTCTTTACCTGCAGATCAACGATTTAACCCACAGCAAAAATTAAAAAGGCTCCTCCTTGATAGCTTTGTTAGTATTGACCGTGCAAACAATTTGATTGTGATGAAAACACTTCCAGGAAATGCCATGGCCATCGGGGCTTTAATTGATCATTTGGAATGGCATGAGGTGATGGGAACCATTGGTGGAGATGATACTATTCTCATCATCTGCCGATCAGAGGAAGCTTCGCAAATTGTTACTGATCGTTTCCTTGATATGCTTTAAGATAAACCCTTTAATTCTTTATGTAAAGTGGGTGGTGGTTTTGTTAATAGAACTTTCCATTCGAAATTTTGCGATCATTAAGGAACTTCGCATTTCTTTTTTTGAAGGGTTCCATGTGATGACAGGGGAAACCGGTGCAGGAAAGTCAATTATTATTGATGCGTTGAGTCTTTTATTGGGTGGTAGAGGATCACAAGAATATGTAAAGCATAATGAAGAAAAGGCAGAAATTGAAGGATTGTTTGAATTAAGACAAGGCCACACGCTTCTTTCTCTGTTGGACTCATATGGAATTCAAATGGATGAAGATGATCTCCTTATCGTTAAACGCGAAATTAACAAACAGGGTAAAAGTATAATTCGGATTAACGGTCAGCTAGTTACTTTAGCCATGTTAAAGGAAGTGGGTCCGCAACTGCTACATATTCATGGACAGCATGAGCATCAAGAACTTTTGAAGTCAGACAAGCATCTAGCCTGGTTGGATCATTATGCAGGACTCTCACTCTTTCAGTTAAAAAGAGAATATCGCCACTTATTTGACCAATATAAAGCTTTGATCAAGGAGTTGAAAGAACTGACTGCTAATGAGCAATCTTTAATACAGCGTTTGGATTTACTTCAGTATCAGTTAAATGAGATCCAGGAAGCAAGATTAATCCCAAATGAAGATGAAATCCTCATGCAAAAAAAACAAAAGCTGGTACATCGAGAGAAAATATACCATGGGGTCAATGAAGCTTATCAATATTTATCCGGTGAGCAGAAAGGATTAGAATGGATTGGCCAAGCTGTAAGTTCTTTAGAATCCATTCTTTATTATGACGAAACCCTAAGGGAAATTTTCGAATCCTTACAGTCCTCATACTATATCATGGAAGATGTAGCAAGTGAACTTCGTAGGTATATTGATTCCATGGATTTTGAATCAAATGAGCTGCAGGAAATTGAAGAAAGGGTACATCTTATTTCAACGCTGAAGAGAAAGTATGGGTCAACTGTAAATGATGTGTTAGAATATGCGGATCGTATAAAGAAAGAATTGGATATGATTCAGCATAAAGATCTAAGGATAGGGGAACTAAAAACGAAAATTGAAACGTTGGAGAAACGGATCAGTCAAAAAGCAAAGGAACTTACCGGTGTTCGAAAGAAAGTTGCCCAACAACTTGAAAAAGCGGTTCTGAAGGAATTATTTGATCTTCATATGGAAAAAACCAAATTCTCCGTAAGCATAATAAGTGAAGAAAATCCGGGAGAATTTACTTCTGACGGAAGGGATAAAGTTGAATTTTTAATTTCACCCAACCCTGGAGAGCCTCTTCGTCCTCTTGCAAAAATTGCATCTGGCGGTGAATTATCCAGAATAGTACTAGCGCTGAAACGTTTATTGGCAGATGCTGACCAAGTGGATACCATCATTTTTGATGAGGTGGATACAGGTATTAGCGGTAGGGTTGCTCAATCTGTCGCTGAAAAATTGGCCCTGGTAGCCAAGAACAGACAAGTGATATGTATTACTCACCTTCCCCAGGTTGCTTCGTTTGCCGATGTACATTATACGATCATAAAGCAAATGACTCGGGATGATACTTACACTTCTGTTCGGCAGTTGACTGAAGATGAGCGAATTGAAGAGTTGGCCAGAATGTTGGGGGGCGCAGAGGTGTCTGATGTCACCCGGCAACATGCCAAGGAATTGTTAGAGAGAGGAAATGAAATAAAGCTGAGGGCGATGTGATTTATTCACATCTTTTTTTATTTGTGGAATCATTTTGGGGTTATAAATGGTTTGATGCACGGCAAAATTATAGATACAGCCAAAAGTGGAGGTGTATAGGTGGGAAGGTAGGAGAGTGATAATTTGTCACAAAGGAAAAGGTCAATATTAGGTGTATTCTTAGTGATCTTAACCATGGTAATCGTGATATCCCCCCCTTTTCAAGATTTTATTTCCTTACCAGATGAAATGCGTTTGTTAAACGGTGTTGCTGTCCAAGTTAAATTTGGCATTCCTGCTTCCGGAGTTGTTACATCTACTCATCCCGAAGTGATTCAAGTAAATGGAGAAAGCTCTAAACAAGTTCAAATTAACCTTAAACAACCCTTCACCTTAAGTCCAAATCGGGTGGGAGAAACAGAACTTCGGTTAAAGCTTGGCGGTTTGCCTGTAAAAACAGTTAGAGTGAAGGTTCTGCCTGATATTAAACTGTACCCTGGAGGACAATCAATAGGCGTTAAGCTGCATGCTGCTGGATTATTGGTGGTAGGTCACCATTTCCTTGATGGGCCGAATCAGGAAAAAATTTCACCTGGTGAAAAATCAGATATTCGCCTTGGAGATTTGATTATTAAAATGAATGGTCTAGAAATGAAAACCATTGATCAGGTGGCAGATATCGTCAATCGAGCAGGGCGAAAAAATGAGCCGGTGGAAATTGAACTGATCCGCGGAAGAGAGAAAAAAATTGTACAATTAAAACCGCTTTTTGATAAAAAGGAAAAAGAGTATCGGTTGGGATTGTATATTAGAGACTCAGCAGCAGGGGTAGGAACATTAACCTTTTATGACCCCGTATCAAAAAAATATGGGGCTTTGGGGCACGTCATTTCTGATATTGACACCCAAAAGCCGATTATTGTCGGTGATGGACAAATTGTAAGGGCTAATGTCACATCCATTGAAAAAGGAGCAAGTGGAGAACCGGGATCAAAACGGGCCATTTTCTTTAATGAAGGAGAAGTGTTAGGAAACATAACAAAAAATTCCCCTTTTGGAATTTTTGGAAAAATGAATACTCCTCCCGATCAATTGTTGATAAACAAGCCAATGTCAATTGCACTAATTGAAGAAGTAAAAAAAGGACCTGCAGAAATATTTACAGTCATTGATGGACAGAAGGTGGAAAGATTCAGCATTGAAATTGTAAATGTCATTGAACAAAAATATCCTGCTACCAAAGGGATGATTATTAAAATTACAGATCCAAGACTGTTGGAAAAAACAGGTGGGATTGTTCAGGGAATGAGCGGAAGTCCAATTATCCAAAACAATAAAATTGTCGGTGCTGTAACCCATGTTTTTGTTAATGATCCCACGTCGGGATATGGCACGTTCATTGAGTGGATGTTAAATGAGGCTGAAATATCATTAAACCAAGAAAGAAAACTAAAGGCGAGTTAATCGTCTTTAGTTTTTTTGGCTAATCAGAAAAGTATGAACGCTCGCCAATCGGTGAGTTTTCTTTATCGAAAAATAAAGGAAAATGTCAAGTTTTGTAGAATTTAAAATATTTTGAGAAAAAAATGAAAAACTGTATATTAAAGCAGGAATATTTTAACTGATGTCGAAACTATAACTCGAAATGATGCACGGTAATAAATCATATGATAGAGAGGAGTATGGGCATTGCAAAAGATTAAAGTATTGATTGCTGACGATAATAGGGAGTTTACTCAATTACTTACAGAATTTATCAATGAACAGGAAGATATGGAAGTCATTAATGTTGCTTACAACGGAAATGAGGTTTTGGATATTTTGGGGCACCAGATTCCGGATGTATTGATTTTAGACATCATTATGCCTCATTTAGATGGATTGGCAGTGTTGGAACAGATCAAAAAACTGCAATTAGATTCCATGCCAAAGATTATTATGCTTACTGCTTTTGGACAGGAAGATATTACGAAAAGAGCGGTGGAGTTGGGAGCCTCCTATTACATACTGAAGCCATTTGACATGGAGGTATTGACTACCCGTATCCGTCAAATGGTGTTAAAGCCTAATAAACAGGAATCTATAAAACCCATATTAACGTCCGTACCCACAATTAATCAACAATCTAAAAAGAAGAATATTGAGTCCAGCATAACTGGAATCATTCATGAAATTGGTGTTCCTGCCCATATTAAGGGATATCATTATTTAAGGGAAGCCATCATCATGGTGTATCACAACATGGAGATATTGGGATCAATTACAAAAATTCTGTATCCGGAAATCGCCAGGAAATTTGAAACGACACCAAGTCGTGTGGAAAGGGCGATTCGTCATGCCATTGAAGTAGCCTGGAACAGGGGGAATATACATTCCATCACCAAGATGTTTGGCTATACGATTTCTGACAATAAAGCCAAGCCGACCAACAGCGAGTTTATCGCGATGGTGGCGGATAAATTGAGACTGGAAACAAGGGTCAGTTAATAAAGTGAATGAAATCATTAGGAATTGACTGGAAGAGAGGATGAATAGTCCTCTCTTTTTTTCGTTAATACTAAGTAGGGGTGGCTAGAATTGGTTACTAAAAAAGAATCACCGATGATTCAAGGATTTGTAAAGGCGGACTCAAAAACGAAGAATCTCATGAAACGGCTTCTACCGGGAAATATAGCTGTCATTAAACATCCTGATGTGGATGAAGTGGCTGCTAAAGGATTGTTAGAGTCAAAAGTGAAGGCCATTATAAATGCAAATCCTATGTTAAGCGGCAAATATCCTGCCTATGGAGCATCATACTTGCTGGATCATGGTATTCCTTTGTTTGAAATGGGGGAAGAGCATTTCTCCCTCTTTTCAGATGGAATGGAAGTAAATATTGACTGTGGTTTGGATCATCTGTTTATCCTTGATGATCAACATAAAATTCCCTTACAAAAGGTTACAAAAGAGAAAATCGAAAAAAAGCTTATGGAAGCAAAAAAGAATTTACCAAATACCCTTAAGCAATTTATTGATAATACATTGATTTATGCTCAGAGAGAGAAGGACTATTTTCTCCAATCACTGTATATTCCGGCACTGAAAACTGCCATTAGAGGAAGGCATGTTCTGGTTGTGGTTAGAGGAACCCACTATAAGGAAGATCTTTTGGCAATTCGTTCGTATATAAAGGATTATAAGCCCGTTTTATTGGGGGTTGACGGGGGAGCAGATGCTTTAAAGGAATTTGGGTTTATTCCAGATATAATTCTGGGGGACATGGATAGTGTTCAAGATGAAACTCTAAAGTTTGCCAAAGACTTGGTTGTTCATGCTTATCCTAACGGGGATGCTCCCGGAATGAAGAGAATCCATCAGCTTGGATTAAAGGCTATAACAATTCCGGCTCCCGGGACCAGTGAAGATATTGCGATGCTTCTCGCTTATGAAAAAGGCGCAGAATTAATTGTAACTGTTGGAACCCACTCCAATATGATTGATTTTTTAGAAAAGGGAAGAAAAGGGATGGGAAGCACCGTTTTGGTTCGAATGAAAATTGGCAATAAATTGGTTGACGCCAAAGGAGTAAGCAAATTATATCCGGGACGAATCGGATGGAAGCCTTTAGCTGCATTAGGATTATCGGCAGTAGTTCCTATTCTTGCCCTGTTTGTTGTAAGTCCCGTGGTGCGGCATCTCTGGCAGCTTTTGTGGATTCAGGTAAAAATGTTATTAACGTAGGTGATATCATGGTTTCCCTTCGGTTTCATATCATAACCATTATTTCCGTATTTTTGGCCCTTGGGATTGGAATTTTATTGGGAGGAACAATGGGTGGACAATGGCTGGACAAAAATCAACAAAAACTTCTTCAAAGTTTGGAAGTGAGATATAAGGAATCGGTGGCTATTAATCAGGGACTTCATAAGCGATTAGGGGAATTGACAACCCGATTGGAACAAACTAACCAGGATATAGATGGCTTAATCAGCCAGAGCTACTTTCCGCATTTGCTGAATTTAAAAGTGCTATATCTTACCTCGAAGGACATGAATAATCTGCTCACGGAAGAGACGTTAAAAAGAGTGGGAATTCAGGTGATTACTATGTATTGGGATAGATGGATGGAATTAGAGGACTGGAATCATGACTTGGATTTGGTCATTTCAGTCGATAACCTTGCTGAAAGGGAAGAGAAATTGCTGAGGTGGTTAGATAAGCAGCAACGCTCAATCAATTGGATACAGATGACAGAGCCCCCAAAAACCCCTCTTCAAAAATGGCAGCTTTTGCAAAAGATTAATTATGCATCAAAAAAAATATGGGAGGACGTTCATGAATCAGTTGGTGTCAGTAATCATTCCAGCTTTTAACGAATCTCAATTCATAGGGGAAACGTTAGAAACCTTATCAAAATCCCCCTGGGTTGATGAAATTATTGTCGTTGATGACGGAAGTAGCGATGGAACTTCAAAAGTGGCTAAGAGATGGACGGAGCATGTCGTTGTTCACCAAAAAAATCAAGGGAAGGGAAAAGCGTTGATGACAGGTGTTGATTCATCGACCGGATCAATTTTGATGTTTTTGGATGCTGACTTGGGAGAATCTGTTCAATTTGCTTCCCGTTTACTAGCTCCTATTTTTGATTATGAAGCAGACATGACCATTGCTGTTTTACCTCCAGCCAAGAATAAGGGTGGATTTGGATTGGTAAAAGGATTGGCGGAAAAAAGTATTTATTGGTTGACAGGGTATAAAACAAAGGCTCCCCTTTCCGGTCAACGGGCTTTAAGAAAAACTCTGATGGAATCGGTATCTCTTGTTGAAGGATTTGGGATTGAGGTGGGTTTAACCATAGATGCACTGAGAAAAGGATATCGAGTATCTGAAATAGAAGTGCCATTTCTTCACAGGGAAACAGGGAGAGATCTGCCAGGATTTATTCACCGCGGCAAGCAATTTATTTCGATATCGAACACGATCGGAAAGAAAATGATGGAGAGAATCTATGACTAAATGGATGCTAAAACCTTTTTATCAATTTCTTATCCGGAATGGCTTGATTCGGGAAAACTATTTGGGGTTTCCTATTCCAGTCGGGACGGGAGTATTTATTTTTATTTTTACTCTTGTCTTTTTATTCTTGCAAATGCCAATCCTTGAGCCGACTCTTCTCATCCTAACTTTCGTCATAATGCTTGTCTCTGCAGGATTAGGCTGGATAGACGATCGGTTTGGAAACCATCGATCAAAGGGAATTAAAGGCCACTTTCAATCATTTATTAAGAGAAAAAAAATAACCACCGGATTTATAAAAGCCAGCGGCGGATTAATAATGAGCAGTTTCGTTTCCTTTATGATGCATTCTTCTATTATCTGGTTTCTCACAGGAACTTTGTTTATGGCACTTATGATGAATTTTATTAATCTGTTGGATTTGCGGCCGGGGAGAGCAATAAAAATGTTTTGGCTGTTGGTGATCATCCTGTTTCCATTTTTGCATGTAAAGAATATGGTGTATATCTGGCCAACGGTGATGGCAACAATTCTTCTTTATCCTGAGGATATACAAGGAAAGTCTATGTTAGGGGATACGGGATCAAACCTGTTAGGTGCGGCGTTGGGATTTTGGTACCTACTTTGGGTTCCTGAGATAATGAATCTGATTCTCCTTTTACTTTTAATTGTCGTTCATCTGTACGCCGAAAAACATTCAATCAGCCAATTGATTCAAAGAAATCGCTGGCTTTATGCATTCGACCAATGGGGACGGGACTAGCTTTCACGATGATTCCGTTTCATAAAGCGAGGCTGTACTAACTTTCGCTTTTTGTCTTTATGGAAAATGAACCCACCCATAAAGGCTACCCCAATGACAAAAAGAAGCAAACCCAACAAAAAAGTTCCCCATTGAAATGTTTGAATGGCTGGGTCAAAATACCGGAATATTGTGTCTCTCATCAACTTCCAACCCCAACCTCCAAGAAAAATAAAAAAACCGATGAGGCTGAGGGCAATGATGCGCTGAATAAACATTTTTTGCAATCCTTTCATTATTACATTTAAACGTAAACTATACATGTGGAACGAATTATATATCTCCCTTTCATATTATATAAAGAGATCGTTCTTGTCCATGTTTATGTAGGTTGGGATCTGTTCATATAGATTATGGATTTTATGGTATGATATAAGTGTGCAATTTTTTTCAATGGATGAATTAAGTTGAACTTTTATAGTATCGGAACTAGGATTTGCCAAGCAAATTATCATGATAGTGGTTTTGGGGAGATGAAATCCTAATGAAGGAATGCTTGATTGTTGGAGCGGGACGTGGGGGGACGGCTCTGCTGGAAGTCTTACACCGGTTTGAAAAAATAAAGGTTCGCGGGATCGTCGATATTAATCAGCAGGCTCCGGGATTATTATTAGCCCAGAATCTTGGGGTTCCATATGGCAGTGACTTTATGTCTTTTCTCCATCCTGACATCGATTTCATTTTAGAGGCAACTGGGGTGGAGGAGGTCTTTATTCAACTGCAACGATTAAAAGGCCCCAAGACCGTATTGATTCCGGGAACCATTGCTAACATAATAATGGCGTTAATTGATGAAAAAGAACAATTAATCAAACAGTTGGAGAGACAAAAGACAGAGAGGGATACCATCTTAAACTCTACTCACGATGGAATGATTGCCGTAAATGAAGAGGGAAGCATTACGCTATTTAACCGGTCGGCGGAAAAACTGATGGGGATTTCCTCTTCCGATGTATTGGGAACGTTGGCATTTGAAACCATTCCCAACAGCCGCTTGCATGTGGTCCTGGAAACCGGGAAACCGGAATTAAATCAGGAACAGGTTTTATCTAATCAAATGAGGATTGTCACGAATCGTGTTCCCATGAAAGATGACGACGGCAATATTGTCGGAGCTGTAGCTGTATTTCGTGATATTACGGAATTAATGGATTTGGCAGCAGAAGTGACCAATTTAAAAGATATTCAAAGTCTCCTTGAAGCAATTATCCAATCCTCTGAGGACGCCATATCAGTAGTAGATGCTGAAGGAAAAGGCTTAATAATTAATCCGGCGTATACCAGACTGACGGGATTAACCGCAGAAGATGTAATTGGGAAACCGGCAGATGTGGATATTTCTGAAGGTGTTAGTATGCATATGCAGGTATTGAAGACAAAGAAGCCTGTTCGGGGAGTTCCGTTAAAGGTGGGACCCAACAGAAAGGACGTATTGGTGAATGTTGCGCCCATTTTGGTAGACGGCGTATTGAAAGGATCTGTCGGGGTCATACATGATACGTCAGAAATCAAGAAATTAACGGCTGAATTGGAAAAGGCAAAACAAATTATTCGCACTTTGGAAGCAAAATATACCTTTGATGATATTATCGGTGAAAGTGAAGAGATGAGATATGCCTTTGAACAGGCCAAAAATGCTGCTTCCACTCATGTTACCATTTTACTTCGGGGAGAATCAGGGACAGGGAAGGAACTTTTCGCTCATGCCATTCACAATGCCAGCGACAGAAAATATAATCAATTTGTCCGGGTAAACTGTGCGGCAATTTCTGAAAGTTTATTAGAAAGTGAACTTTTTGGGTATGAGGAAGGGGCCTTTACTGGAGCAAGGAGAGGAGGAAAGAGGGGATTATTTGAGGAGGCAAGCGGGGGTACAATATTTCTAGATGAAATCGGTGAAATTTCGCCAAATATTCAGGCAAAACTATTAAGGGTTCTTCAGGAAAAAGAAATTATTCGGGTAGGCGGTACAAAGCCTGTTCCAGTCAATGTCCGTGTCATCGCTGCTACCAATGTAAACTTAGAGAAGGCAATACAGCAGGGAACTTTTCGAGAGGATCTGTATTACCGCTTAAATGTCATGCCGATTATTATTCCTCCCTTAAGATATAGAAAGGAAGATTTTTCAAAATTATCCCATCACATTATTAGAAAATTTAATCAGGAATTTGGTAGAAATGTTGAAAGTATCGATGAGGATGCTCTAAATAGGATGAAAAATTATCCCTGGCCTGGAAATGTAAGAGAATTGGAGAATGTACTTGGACGGGCAATGATTAATATGAGATTTAATGAAAGGGTGATAAAGACCATTCATTTACCTCCTATAGAAGGGCAGTCTATCCATCGTTCTTCTTCCTCTGTTCAGATTACTGAAGATTTTCATACAGATCTGGCTGAACCGCTGGATAAAATATTAGAAAATGTTGAGAAAGCTTATATTGAAAAGGTTTTAAGCGCAACAGGTGGGAATCGTACGAAAGCGGCCAAAATACTGGGGATTTCGATTCGAAGTTTATATTACAAATTGGAAAAATTAAAAATAACTCATTAACATCTGGGTACTTAAAAGATGAACCAGTTAGAAGGCTAATTTCCATTCTTTAGTCTTTGTGCTGAGTACGAACTCAAAGGCCGTCCTTAGTGAATTTTTTAGCTCGACCTATTCGATATGAATTTTTTTTCATGCAAAAGTATGCATGACAAAGCAATTATTTGCATACTTCTTATATTTATAATAGGAAAGTTCAAATGAAATAAAGCGTTTTCAATCTGTTCGTTTTGGCATGATGCTTGCATAAGTACATAGGTGAAAGCACTTCAGCAAACACTAATTCGAAGTGAAACTGATAAAGAAAGGTGATGGTTTTGAAAAATCTGGCACAATTATTGGGTACGGCAAGGGATAGACCATCCCTTACTATTGCAGTAGCTGCTGCTGAGGATGTTGAAGTGTTAAAAGCGGTGGAGGAAGCGGTGCGTATGGGAATTGCCAATTTTCTTCTGTTTGGTGATAAGAAAGCCATCGAAGATATGGTCTGTTCCCATCAGTTTGAACTTAAAGAATCCGTTATAAAAGATGCGAAAGATCTTGCAGAATCGTGCAAATTGGCTGTTGCTGCTGTCCGGGATGGAGAAGCGGATGTGGTGATGAAAGGGTTGGTTCCAACATCCACCATACTAAAGGCAATTTTAAACAAGGAAGGCGGTCTAAGAACAGGTAATGTGCTCAGCCATGTCGCAGTTTTTGAGGTGGATGGCTTTAATCGGCTGTTCTTTGTAACAGATGCTGCCATGAATATTTCCCCAGACCTACAGACAAAAGCAGAAATTATTCGCAATTCTGTTGATGTGGCAAATGCCATAGGAATCACTCAGCCGAAAGTTGCTCCCATTGCTGCTGTCGAAGTTGTTAATCCTGAAATGCCTGCAACGGTGGAAGCTGCTCTGCTTTCCAAAATGGCTGAGCGGGGGCAGATTAAGGGAGCGACAATTGATGGTCCTTTGGCACTTGATAATGCTATATCCCTTGAAGCTGCCAGACATAAAGGAATTCAAAGTCAGGTGGCTGGATTAGCCGATATACTAGTGGTTCCCAATATTGAAGTAGGAAATGTTCTTTACAAATCCCTGGTTTATTTTGCCAGAGCAAAATTAGCTGCCCTTGTGGTTGGGGCAAAAGCACCTGTCGTGCTGACTTCTAGGGCTGACAGCCATGAAGCCAAGCTTTATTCCATTGCTTTAGCAGTTTTAACGGCGCAATATATGTCCTCAAATGATAATGGATCTTAAAAAATTGGAGCAAAAACTTGAGTGATGTAGGAGGAAAACTATGAAAATCTTTGAATACATGGAAAAATATGATTATGAGCAACTAGTGTTTTGTCAGGATAAAACCTCGGGATTAAAAGCGATCATTGCCATTCATGATACCACTCTGGGTCCGGCTTTGGGAGGAACCAGAATGTGGACTTACGATACAGAGGAAGATGCCATTATTGACGCTTTACGTTTGGCCAGAGGAATGACGTACAAAAATGCAGCGGCTGGTCTTAACCTCGGAGGGGGCAAAACCGTTATCATTGGCGATCCAAGAAAGGACAAAAATGAGGAAATGTTTAGGGCCTTTGGCCGATACATTCAAGGTCTAAATGGAAGATATATCACGGCTGAAGATGTGGGAACAACGGTGGCTGATATGGATCTGATTCATATGGAAACAGATTATGTAACCGGAATTTCCCCGGCCTTTGGAAGTTCAGGCAATCCTTCTCCGGTTACAGCTTATGGAGTGTATCGTGGAATGAAAGCCGCAGCAAAGGAAGCTTTTGGAACAGACGATTTGAAAGGACTAACCATTGCTATTCAAGGAGTTGGGAATGTTGCTTATAACCTTTGCCGTCATCTCCATGAAGAAGGTGCTAAATTAATTGTAACAGATATTAACCAAGATGCTGTGCAGAGGGCCGTTGAAGAATTTGGTGCCAAAGCGGTTGCTCCTAACGAAATATATGGTCAAGAATGCGATATCTTTTCCCCCTGTGCATTGGGTGCCGTTATCAATGATGAGACCATTCCTCAATTAAAGGCTAAGGTCATCGCTGGTGCTGCCAACAATCAGTTAAAAGAAGAGCGTCATGGGGATGCCTTGCATGAAATGGGAATTGTTTATGCTCCGGATTATGTGATTAATGCAGGAGGAGTAATCAATGTGGCAGACGAATTGCAAGGATATAACAGAGAGAGAGCCATGAAAAAAGTAGAATCGATTTATGACAATGTGGCGAAGGTCTTTGAAATCAGTAAGAGGGATCACATACCCACTTACAAGGCAGCAGACCGCATGGCTGAAGAAAGAATTGAGAAGGCTCGAAATTCTTATCGTTCAACATTCTTAACGAATGGAAAGAGTATTCTCAGCCGATAACGGAACCTTCTTCAGTAAAATAAGCTATGGAGTTTGCTCATAAAGGGATAGGAATGAATAGAATGGAGTGTAACCTGTGCAAAAAGAATATCGTTTGTTGGTCATCAATCCCGGATCCACATCCACAAAAATAGGCATCTATGATAATGAAAAGTCCGTTTTTGAGGAGACCATCAGACACAGCACTGATGAGATCAATCGATTTTCCAGGATAATCGATCAGTATCAGTTCAGAAAGCAAACCATACTGGAAACGTTAAACAAAAATGAAATGAACATCACAAAGTTATCTGCCGTAGTTGGGCGGGGCGGAGTTTTAAGACCGATTCCAGGCGGCACTTATCGGGTCAATCAACCGATGCTTGAAGACTTGCGGTCTGGAAAATATGGTGAACATGCTTCCAATCTTGGAGGAATCATTGCTTTTGAAATCGCTTCCCAATTAAATATTCCTGCTTATATCGTCGATCCTGTGGTTGTCGATGAAATGGATCCAGTAGCACGTATCTCAGGAGTTCCCGAAATCGAGAGAAAAAGTATATTTCATGCCCTAAATCAAAAGGCAGTTGCCAGAAGAGCGGCTAATGACATGGGAAGAACCTATGAGGAAGTAAATTTCATTGTGGTTCATCTGGGAGGCGGCATTACGGTTGGAGCCCATCGAAAGGGCAGGGTTATTGACGTGAATAACGGCCTGCATGGGGAAGGCCCTTTTTCTCCTGAAAGGGCAGGAACCATCCCAATTGGGGATCTGGTTCAATTAAGTTTTTCCGGGAAATATTTTGCCAGTGAAATTATGAAACTGCTGGTTGGAAAGGGCGGACTGGTAGGATATCTCGGAACAAATGATGCACGTGAAGTAGAGAAGATGATTGAACAGGGCAATGAAAAAGCGAAATTAGTCTATGATGCCATGGCTTATCAAGTGGCAAAAGAGATCGGTGCCAATGCGGCAGTTTTGGAAGGTCAGGTTGATGCCATCATCTTAACCGGAGGTTTGGCCTATGGCAAGCTTTTTACCGACATGATCAGTAAGCGTATAACCTGGATTGCTCCGGTCAAAATTTACCCTGGGGAAAACGAACTTCAAGCCCTTGCCGAAGGGGGACTTAGAGTTTTGCGAGGGGAAGAAGAGGAGAAAGAGTATCCGCATGAGGATAAATAGGTTGGAAGATTTCAAGTCTCGTATCATTGTTATCACGGGTCACTATGGCAGCGGAAAAACGGAATTATCCATCAATCTTGCTTTTGCTGAAAAAAAAGGCGGAAGCCAGGTGGCTATTGCTGATTTAGATGTGATCAATCCTTATTTCCGCTCCCGGGAAGTGAATCAGGCATTTCAACAGGAAGGGATTGAGGTTATTGCTCCAAAGGGAGAAATTGCCACCGCTGACCTTCCTGTCGTATCCGGTGAAATTTATCATTATATATCTAACGAAAACTACCGATTAATCATTGATGTGGGTGGTGACAAGGACGGAGCGCTTGCTGCTGGTCAGTATGCACAACTATTAAAGCCCAGCAAACCGGAAGTATTGTTCATCGTCAATACGACCCGCCCTTATGTTAATACTGTGGAAGGGATTGGTCTTACGATTGCCGCAATAGAAAATAACCTAAGGCTAAAAATTACTGGCCTTGTGAACAATACGAATCTGGGAACGGAAACCTCTCTTCAGGATATTGAGAAGGGACTGGAAATTACTGAAAGAGCAGCTAAACAGCTTGCGATTCCTTTGTGCTTTAATTGTGCTACTTCATATTTTATAGATAAAATTGAGGCGAAGTATCCGGATCATGTCTGGTTTTTACTGAATCGTTATATGAAGCTGCCTTGGGAATAACCAAAATATAAGGGAGGGGTGAAACATGATGGTTGAACCAAGAGTAATATTTAATGAAGAACTATGTAAAGGTTGCGGCCTCTGTGTTTCTGTTTGTCCAAAGGGTATCATTTCTTTGTCAGCTCAAATCAACGGAAAGGGTTACCATCCAGCACAGGTCATAGAACAAGAAAAATGTATTTCCTGTACATTTTGTGCCATGGTGTGCCCTGATAGCGTCATTAGTGTCTTCCGTCCGGTAAAAAATAGAGTGACAGCTTAGGTTGGACAAATAAGGGGAGGTTTGAGACTATGGGGAAAATGTTAATGAAGGGGAATGAAGTGCTTGGGGAAGCAGCCATTCATGCCGGTTGCAAATATTTTTTTGGATATCCAATCACTCCGCAAAATGAATTGGTCGCTTATATGGCTCGCCGTTTGCCGGAAGTGGGGGGAGCCTTTGTTCAGGCAGAAAGTGAAGTGGCTGCCATCAATATGGTATATGGTGCCGCCAGTGCAGGAGTAAGGGTAATGACTTCATCTTCCAGTCCAGGAATCAGTTTGATGCAGGAAGGAATTTCCTATATGGCGGGTTCTGAATTGCCTGCCGTAATTTGCAATATGGTTCGCGGAGGCCCGGGTCTCGGAAGCATCCAGCCTGCCCAATCAGACTATTTTCAAGCGGTAAAAGGTGGGGGGCATGGAGATTATCGTCTACCTGTTTTGGCACCTGCCACCCTTCAGGAGATGGTTAATTTGATGGGAGAAGCATTTGATATTGCCGATCAGTATCGCACCCCTGTGATGATTTTGGGAGATGGAATGCTAGGTCAAATGATGGAGCCCGTTGAATTTATCGATCGTCCAAAGAGAGACTTGCCTCCAAAGGATTGGGCCACAACAGGAACACGGGGGGATGGAGCACCTCGAACCATCACATCTCTGTTTTTGGATCCTGCAGAACTGGAGAAGCACAATGAACGTTTGGATGCGAAATTTAAAAAGATTGCTGAAAATGAAGTCCGTTATGAGACCTTTCTCACGGATGATGCAGAAGTCATTTGTGTCGCATACGGGACTATGGCAAGAATTGTTAGAAATGTGGTGAATAAAGGAAGGGCCAATGGACTTAAAATTGGTCTTATCCGGCCAATAAGCCTCTGGCCATTTCCGACTAAACCCTTTGAAGATACCCTTCAACATGCAAAGGCTTATCTTAGCGTGGAAATGAGCACGGGTCAAATGGTCGAAGATGTCCGGTTGGCTGTTAACGGAAAAAAACCGGTATATTTTCATGGTAGAGCCGGTGGAATGGTTCCAACGCAAGAAGCCATCATGAAAACCATAGAAGAAATCCTGGGAGGTGTTCTTGTATGAGCTTAGAAATGCAGCAGGTATTTAAAAAGACAGAAGGCTTAACAGACAAAATCACTCACTATTGCCCGGGATGTACCCATGGAATTATCCATCGTATGGTTGCAGAGGTACTGGAAGAAATGGACGTGTTGGAAGAGACTATAGGAGTGGCTTCAGTAGGTTGCTCAGTTCTTTCCTACGAGTATTTTAACTGTGACATGACTCAGGCACCCCATGGACGGGCTCCTGCCGTTGCAACCGGTATAAAAAGAGTACTGCCTGACCGGATGGTTTTTACCTATCAGGGGGACGGTGACCTGGCATCCATTGGTATGGGTGAAATTATCCATGCTGCCGCCAGGGGAGAAAATATTACAGTCATATTTATAAATAATGCGATTTATGGTATGACCGGAGGGCAAATGGCTCCGACAACCCTGGTTGGCCAAAAAACAACAACCACCCCTGACGGGCGTATGGCCAACAAGCAGGGATCACCCATTCGAATGTCAGAAATGCTGGCAACTTTGGATAGTGTTGCCTACATTGAACGGGTTTCCACCCATGATATTAAACATTTGCGGTCCACTAAAAAAGCGATTCAAAGGGCCTTTGAAACCCAGAAGAGGGAATTGGGTTTTTCCATGGTTGAAGTTCTTTCAACCTGTCCCACAAACTGGGGGTATGATCCTGTTGAGTCATTAGAGTGGGTAAAGGAAAATATGGTGCCGGTTTACCCTCTGGGAGTCTTTAAGCAAATGCAGGGGGTGGAATAGGTGCTACATGAATTAATTTTTGCCGGTTTTGGAGGCCAAGGGGTGATGTCCATGGGACAACTGGTCACCTATGCGGGGATGATGGAAGGTTACAATGTTTCTTGGCTACCTTCATATGGGCCGGAGCAAAGGGGAGGAACCGCCAACTGTTCTGTGATTATTACCGATGATCAGGTGGGGGCACCGGTAGTAACAAATCCAACCACAGCGATTGTTCTTAATAATCCATCCTTTGATAAATTTGAACCCACAGTAACACCGGGGGGGACCCTTATTATAAATACCTCATTGGTTAATCGTAAATCTAACAGGACAGATATTCAGGTTATTGAAATAAATGCCAATGAAATTGCCAATGAGTTAGGAAATGGAAGGGTTGCCAATATGGTTTTATTGGGGGCCTTCATCGAAATGACGCAAGTATTTACCATCGAGACGTTGATGGAAGCTCTAAAAAAAGTTCTTCCCAAAAGGCACCACCATCTGCTTTCTGTTAATCAATTGGCACTGGAAAAAGGGATGCTTCTATATAAAGAGCAGTCGAAGCATATTCCTGCTGTTTAGGAGGCTTCTAAAATAATCATGTGATGGGGTTGGTCGGCAGTATGTGTCGACCTTTTCCTCTATAACCCAATTTACTTTTGATTTAACTTGAAAAGGAGGGAATTAGCCCTCAAACTGACTCCATCACTGAAATACCCAGATGTTTTTGAAGGTACCGTTTGTAATTATGTTTAATCTTATCCAAGGTGGGAAAATTATTCGATATAATAGCTGGTGAAATTGTTTATAGAGAAGGGAGACAGAAAGATGGTAGAAGAATTGGATTTAGTGATTATCGGAGGGGGTCCTGGGGGATATGTGGCTGCCGTAAAGGCTGCACAGCTTGGATTACAGGTTGCTGTGGTAGAAAAAGATAAATTGGGAGGAACATGTTTGCATAAGGGTTGTATCCCTAGTAAAGCATTACTTAGGAGTGCAGAAGTTTATCATACATTAAAAGATAGCGAAGCTTATGGAATTACTACTCAAGGCCTTGGATATGACTTTCTAAAAGTACAGCAAAGAAAAAACAAAATCGTAGACCAACTCTATAAAGGTGTCCAACACCTGATGAAACAGGGGAAAATAAAGGTGTATGAAGGAATTGGCCGATTGATGGGACCGTCTATTTTTTCGCCCAGGGCCGGTGCTGTACGGGTGGAAACAAAGGATGGAGAACAGGAAATCTTGAATCCGAAACAAGTGATCATTGCCACCGGTTCCCGTCCAAAAACCTTGCCTGGATTGACGATAGACGGTGAGTATGTGCTAACAAGTGATGAAGCCCTTCAATTTGAAAAACTGCCGAAATCTATTGTAATTGTGGGCGGCGGTGTGATCGGTGTGGAATGGGCCTCTTTACTAAACGATTTTGGTGTTGAGGTAACTGTTGTTGAATATGCAGATCGGATCCTCCCTTTTGAAGATGAGGAAATCAGTAGAGAACTTGCTCGGATCTTCAAGAAACGGAAAATTTCCGTTCATACCAGTGCGAGAATTCTTCCCGATACCTTGAAAAAGGGAACTGGTGGGATTTTGATAGAGGCTGAAAAGAATGGAGAAAGGGTCCAATTTACTGCAGAAAAAATTCTCGTTTCTGTAGGCCGGGAGGCGGTTGTTGATAACATTGGACTGGAAAGTACAGAAATTGTGGTTGAAAAAGGGATTATAAAAGTGAATGAATACTATCAAACGGCGGAATCTCACATTTATGCGATTGGAGATGTGATCGGAGGCCTTCAATTGGCCCACGTTGCTTCACATGAAGGAATCATCGCCGTAGAACATATGGCTGGACAAAACCCCCATCCTCTAAATTATACCATGGTTCCCAAAGCAACCTACTGCAGACCAGAGGTGGCCAGTGTCGGACTGACTGAGGCTGAAGCGAAAGAGAAGGGATATCAAGTAAAAACTGGAAAATTTAATTTCCGTGCTAACGGAAAAGCTTTAGTCTTTGGTCAACCTGATGGGTTTATCAAAATGGTTGTGGATGCAAAAACAAATGATTTATTAGGAATTCATATGATAGGACCCCATGTCACAGATTTGATATCAGAGGGAACTTTGGCAAGGGTTTTGGATGCCACCCCCTGGGAGGTGGCCAATACCATCCATCCCCATCCTACCCTGTCAGAAGCTGTGGGTGAAGCAGCACTTGCAGTTGAAGGCAAAGCGATCCACGGCTAAAACTTGCCGAACTCGGGCTAGGACGTGTGAATCTTAGTTCCAATCAAATAAAGAAAGAGAATAGACAGTAGTACCTTGGGAGAGATAAAGGAAACGGAATTTTTTAAAGGAGGTCTTTCAGGTGACAAACCAAAAGCACGTATTATTGGGTTTATCTGATCAAGATGTGGTGGATATGTATTATTTCATGCTTTTAGCAAGAAAGATCGATGAGCGGATGTGGTTATTAAACCGAGCCGGGAAAATTCCTTTTGTGATTTCTTGCCAAGGTCAAGAAGCTGCACAAGTGGGAGCTGCCTTTGCTTTGGACCGGGAAAAGGATTACATTATGCCCTATTACCGGGATATGGGTGTTGTATTGGTTTTCGGGATGACAGCAAAGGATCTTATGCTTTCCGCTTTTGCCAAAGCAGAGGATCCCAACAGCGGGGGACGGCAGATGCCAGGACATTTCGGGTCAAAGAGATTGAGAATATTAACTGGTTCAAGTCCTGTAACAACCCAGGTCCCCCATGCCGTTGGGGTAGCTTTAGCCGGAAAAATGCAGGGAAAAAATTTTTGTACTTTTACAACATTTGGCGAAGGCTCTAGCAATCAGGGTGATTTTCATGAAGCGGCAAATTTTGCTGGAGTTCATAAATTGCCGGTTATTTTTATGTGTGAAAACAATAAGTACGCCATATCAGTACCCATGAAAAAGCAGTTGGCATGTGACAGTGTAGCCGACAGGGCACAAGGCTATGGTATGCCTGGAGTGAGTGTTGATGGAAACGATCCCCTTGAAGTATATCGTGTGGTAAAAGAAGCGGCTGAGCGGGGGAAAAATAATCAGGGCCCTTCCTTAATTGAGGCAGTTACCTATCGGTTGACCCCCCATTCAAGTGACGATGATGACCGGGCTTATCGAGAAAGGGAAGAAGTAGAAGAGGCCAGAAAAAATGATCCTATACTTAAGTTTAAAACCTATTTAATGGAAGCTGGGATCATGTCTGAAGATAAAGAAAAAGAAATTTCCGACAGAGTGGACCGTGAAGTAGATGAGGCAACGGACTATGCAGAAATGGCTCCTTATCCAAGGCCTGAAGAGACTTTAAAACACGTATATGCTTAAATAGGAGGAGATCGTGATGGCGGTTATTTCATATATTGACTCGGTAACTTTGGCATTAAGGGAAGAAATGAGAAAGGATGATCGGGTATTTATCTTAGGAGAGGATGTGGGTGTTCGAGGGGGGGTCTTTCGGGCTACAGCAGGTTTAATCGAGGAATTTGGTGAGGATCGGGTGCTGGACACTCCATTAACAGAATCAGCTATCGTGGGAGTTGGAATTGGAGCGGCGGCTTATGGATTAAGACCTGTGGTTGAAATTCAGTTTGCCGATTTTATCATGCCAGCAGTCAACCAAATTATCAGCGAAGCAGCCAAGATGAGGTACCGTTCTAACAACGACTGGAATTGTCCAATGGTTATTCGTGCACCCTATGGTGGTGGAGTCCATGGAGCCCTGTATCACTCCCAAAGTGTGGAAGCCATCTTTTGTAATGTTCCGGGCCTTAAGGTAGTGGCACCCTCAACCCCTTATGATGTGAAAGGACTTCTGAAAGCTGCCATAAGAGACGAAGATCCAGTATTATTTTTCGAACATAAAAGATGTTATCGATTAATAAAAGGCGAGGTTCCAGAGGAAGACTATACGCTTCCCATTGGAAAAGCGGAGGTGAAGCGTGAAGGAACCGATATTACCGTTATTTCCTATGGATTAACCCTTCATTTTGCTCTTCAGGCAGCTGAAACATTAGCCAAGGAGGGGATCAGTGCCCATGTATTGGATTTAAGGACCCTATATCCCCTGGATAAGGCAGCGATTGTTGAAGCTGCAGCAAAAACGGGGAAAGTATTAATCATTCACGAAGATAATAAAGAGGGAGGCGTGGGAGCAGAAGTTTCTGCGATCATTGCAGAGGAGGCTCTCTTTGACTTAGATGCTCCAATAAAGAGATTATGTGGACCTGATGTACCAGCCATGCCTTATAGTCCGCCAATGGAGAAGTTCTTTATGTTAAATCCTGAAAAAGTGGCAAACGCCATGAGAGAACTGGCTGAGTTTTAAGAAGGGATCATGAAAGGAGTAAAATCATGGCTAATAAAATCTTAATGCCCCAACTGGGGGAGAGCGTAACAGAAGGAACAATAAGCAAATGGCTGGTTAAAAAAGGGGATCTGGTAAAAAAATATGACCCTCTTTGCGAAGTGATGACCGATAAAGTAAATGCCGAGGTTCCATCCACTATATCTGGTACCGTTGGTGACATTGTAATCCAGGAGGGAGAAACGGTATCTGTTGGCGAGATAATTTGCTATATTGAAGCTGAAGGTGAACAGAAATATGAACCGGTACCTGATACCCAATCAGCTATAAAATCAAACACCAATATCAAGAAGGATAATGAAATAAGGGAGAAAGAAAAGCTTCGTTACTCTCCTGCTGTTTTGAAGCTGGCCCAAGAACATAACCTGGACCTTACCCAAATTAGCGGAACAGGAAGAGCAGGGAGGATCACGAGGAAAGATGTTCTGGCATCTATTGAAAAAGGTGTTCCTGTGAAGAAGGTAACAGAAGAACCTTCAGCCACTGGTATCCCTGTGGAAGATAAAGCTGTAGAAAAGCCGTTTCCCAAAATGGATAAACAAACGGAGGAACGGGAAGAAGTGATTCCTGTTTCAGGCATACGGAAAGTGATTGCCAACCGAATGGTGCAGAGCAAGCATGAAGCACCACACGCATGGACTATGGTAGAAGCTGATGTCACCAACCTGGTTAAATTCCGAGAGCAGAAGAAGGATGAATTTAAGAAGAAGGAAGGCGTGAAACTCACTTTTTTACCCTTCTTCATAAAAGCGGTAGTTGAAGCATTAAAGGAATATCCCATTTTGAATTCCGTTTGGAACGGGGACCAAATCCTAATTAAAAAGGATATTCATATATCTATTGCTGTTGCCACAGAGGATGCCCTATTCGTACCGGTTATTCATCATGCGGATCAAAAAAGCATATTAGGACTTGCCAAATCCATTGATGACTTGGTAAGAAAAACAAGGGAAGGGAAATTAACAACGGAGGATATCCAAGGTGGAACCTTTACCGTGAACAACACCGGATCATTTGGTTCCGTATTATCTGCGCCAATCATCAATATTCCCCAAGCTGCCATCCTTAGCTTGGAAGCCATTGTAAAAAGACCGGTAGTATATCAGGATATGATTGCGGTCAGAGACATGGTGAATATTTGTCTTTCGTTGGACCATCGAGTACTGGATGGGTTGGTTTGTGGGAAATTTCTCCAGTCCGTAAAGCAAAAGGTGGAGGCAATGGGTCCTGATACCAAGCTCTATTAAAATAGTTTCAAGATGGTCAAGAAAAAGGCAGGATTTCTCTGGGAAACCCTGCCTTAATATTTTTTATTACTGCTGATTAATATAGAAAGCCAATACCCATGATTACCGTCGAAATCACTAATGTTGCAACGACAAGATAAACCACTGCTTTAATCAGTTTGCGAGGAACCATTTTTCCACCTTCCTTGTTCAAATCTCACCTTTTAAATTATAACTTATTTTTTTAGGTCTTGCACCTTGTATGGTTCACATATTTTTTTGAAAAGAAGGATTTTGTCAGAAAAGAAAGAATAAAATAGTAAGGTTTACTTCATAGAGAAAAGTGATAAAAAATTTTTTGGTAATGGAGAAGAGAGATATTAAGGAGGGAAACTATGACCGAGGAAAAGAGACAAAAATATCAAGATTGGCTGAAATCAACTGAAAAAATACTCAAGAAAATACCAGAGAGAAAAGAAGAATTTTTAACCTCTTCAGGGATTAAGGTGAATCGTCTCTATTTAGAAGATCCGATAAGTGACGAGTATATGGAAAAATTAGGATTTCCTGGTGAATACCCTTATACCCGGGGGATTCAGCCGACGATGTATCGGGCTCGTTATTGGACCATGAGACAATATGCCGGATTTGGTTCGGCAGAAGAAACCAATAAAAGATTCCGTTATTTACTGGAACAGGGTCAAACAGGATTAAGCGTAGCCTTTGATCTCCCCACCCAGATTGGATATGATTCTGATCATCCTTTGGCAAGGGGTGAAGTGGGAAAAGTAGGAGTAGCGATAGATTCATTAAAAGATATGGAACAGTTGTTGGATGGGATTCCCCTTGAAAAAGTAAGCACCTCAATGACCATCAATGCACCTGCCTCTGTTTTGTTAGCCATGTATATTGCTGTAGCAGAAAAACAGGGGGTAAGTTCCAAGGAGATTTCAGGAACCATTCAAAATGATATCTTGAAAGAATATATAGCCAGAGGCACCTATATTTTTCCGCCCAAACCATCGATGAGATTAATTACAGACATATTTGCTTATTGTGCAAAAGAGGTTCCGAAATGGAACACGATTAGTATCAGCGGTTATCATATCCGTGAAGCCGGTTCTACTGCCGTTCAAGAAGTAGCTTTTACCCTGGCAGACGGGATTGCTTATGTTGAAGCGGCCTTGGAAGCAGGAATGGATATCGATGAGTTTGCTCCCCGACTTGCCTTTTTCTTTAACGCCCATAACAACTTTTTTGAAGAAATTGCCAAATTTCGTGCAGCAAGAAGAATTTGGGCCAATATCATGAAAAATCGATTTCATGCCAAAAACCCCAAATCACTGCAGCTTCGTTTTCATACTCAGACCGGAGGCTCAACCCTAACGGCTCAGCAGCCTGACAACAATATCATCAGGGTCACGATTCAAGCCCTTGCAGCAGTTCTTGGAGGCACACAAAGCTTGCACACCAACTCCAGAGACGAAGCCCTTGCATTGCCGACAGAGGACTCTGCCAGAATTGCCTTAAGGACCCAACAAATTATCGCTTATGAGAGCGGAGTAACGGATACGGTTGATCCGGTTGGAGGTTCCTACTTTATAGAGGAATTAACTAACCGGATTGAAGAAGAAGCCTTAAAGTATATCAAAAAAATAGATGAGATGGGCGGTGCAGTTTCCGCTGTTGAGCAAGGATATATGCAACGAGAGATTCATAAGGCAGCTTATGAAACCCAACAGGCTATCGAGTCAGGGGAAGAAGTGGTTGTCGGAGTGAACAAATTCCGTATTGAAGGGGAAAAGCAACCTGAGCTGTTAAAGGTAGATCCAACCCTTGGAGAGAAACAAAAGGAGAAGCTAAATCAGTTAAAACAAGAAAGAGATCAAACAAAAGTAAATGAAACCTTGTCTGCTTTGCGAGTAGCCGCCAGGGGAACTTCTAACCTTATGCCTTATATAATCGATTGCGTTAAGGCTTATGGAACGATTGGTGAAATCTGCGGAGTGCTCCGTGAAGAATTTGGAGAATACCAATCGGTATAAAAACAACATGTCATTTACATGATATGTTGTTTAGAAGTCAAAGATCAAGTGTCCTTGGTGATTATGACGAGTGAGCGCACAGTCAGTATGTATCGCCATTTCGTCGAGTATTGTAATAATGGAAAGAAGTAACTTGGAGGTGGAGGGAAATGGAAAAAAGAATTAGGGTTTTAATTGCAAAACCTGGATTGGATGGGCATGACCGGGGTGCTCTGGTGATTGCTCAAGCATTAAGAGATGAAGGAATGGAAGTCATATATACCGGTCTTCGGCAAACTCCTGAACAAATCGTAAATAGTGCAATACAGGAAGATGTGGATGTCATTGGATTATCTTGTCTTTCCGGGGCACATAATGAATTGTTTCCTGAAGTGGTTCGACTACTAAGGGAAAAAGATGCAGGCGACATTTTGGTTATTGGCGGAGGGGTCATTCCTGATGATGATATCCCATTTCTTTTGGAAAGGGGAATTGCCAAAATATTTACACCGGGAACACCGACAAAGGAGACGGCAGATTTTATTCGGATTGAAGTTCAAAAAAAAAAGGGGATAAATGTGGCTCCTCCTGAAAAGCTAGAACACGTTGGAATTGCTGTAAAAAATCTTGATGAAGCTATTTCTGTTTACTGTTATACGTTAGGATTTAAACTTCTGGGGATTGAAACGGTAGAAAGTGAAGGGGTAAAGGTTGCCTTTTTGGAAATGGGCGAAAGTAAAATAGAATTGCTGGAACCCCTGTCTTCTGAAAGTGCTATCGCTAAGTTTATCGAGAAAAAAGGGGAAGGAATTCATCATTTGGCCTTAAAAGTAAATGATATTGAGGAACGGTTGGATTTTCTAAAAAAACAAGGGGTAAAACTCATTCATGAGAAACCGAAACAAGGTGCCCATGGAAATCAAATCGCCTTTCTCCATCCCAAGTCAACGGGAGGAGTTTTACTAGAATTATGTCAAACAGGTCATGGGGAGGGGAAAGAATAGATATGGATATGTTCGATAAAATTAATGAACTTTATGACAGGCGGCGAAAAATTGAGTTGGGTGGAGGAGATAAACGCATAGACGCCCAACATAACCGTGGAAAACTTACCGCAAGGGAAAGAATAGATCTTTTGTTGGACGAAGGAACTTTCGTGGAATTTAATGCGTTCATGGAACATCGGGAGACCAATTTTGGTATGGACCAAGTGGAAGCCCCTGGTGAGGGGGTAGTCACCGGATATGGACGTATTGACGGAAGGCTGGTATATGTATTCGCCCAGGATTTTACCGTTTTCGGAGGTGCGCTGGGCGAAATGCATGCAAAGAAAATAGCCAAGATCATGGATTTGGCTGCCCAAAATGGCGCGCCGATCATCGGGTTAAATGATTCTGGTGGGGCGAGAATTCAGGAGGGAGTTGTTTCTCTAGATGGTTACGGCCATATCTTTTACCGAAATTCCATCTATTCCGGCGTGGTCCCGCAGTTGTCTGTGATTATGGGACCTTGTGCCGGCGGAGCTGTTTACTCCCCGGCCATCACTGATTTTGTATTCATGGTGGAGAAGACCAGCCAAATGTTTATTACAGGTCCAAAGGTTATCGAAACGGTTACGGGAGAAAAAATCTCTTCTGAAGACCTGGGGGGGGCAAGGGTTCATTCCACCATTAGCGGCAATGCCCATTTTTCTGCCCCTACCGAACAGGAAGCGCTGGAACAGGTGCGCCGTCTTTTAAGTTTTTTGCCGGCAAACAATATGGAGAATCCCCCTAAATTATATTACCAGAAAACTAAAGGGGAAGATTGGATCGATGATCTGATTGATGTCGTTCCTGTTGAAGGAACGAAGGTATATGACGTCAGAAAGGTGATTCATCTGATTCTGGACCATGGCGACTTTATGGAAGTCCATGCCCAGTTCGCCAAGAATATCGTGGTAGGCTTCGGGCGAATCGATGGCTATCCGGTTGGAATCATTGCCAACCAACCCAAGGTGATGTGCGGCGGTTTGGATATTGATTCGTCAGACAAATTAGCCCGATTTATAAGGTTTTGTGATTCCTTTAATATCCCTCTCATTACATTTGAGGATGTTACTGGGTTCTTTCCGGGAATCAAGCAGGAACATGGCGGAATTATCCGGCATGGGGCAAAGATTCTTTATGCCTATTCTGAAGCGACGGTTCCCAAGATCACGGTTATCTTAAGAAAGGCGTATGGCGGTGCTTACGTTGCCCTCAACAGCAAAGCAATTGGGGCTGACGTGGTTTATGCCTGGCCCAATGCCGAAATTGCCGTAATGGGACCGGAAGGGGCAGCCAATATCATATTTGCAAAAGAGATCAATGAGAGTGAAAATCCTGCCCAAACTCGAGCTGAAAAAATTGCAGAGTACCGGGAAAGATTTGCAAATCCTTACGTGGCCGCTTCCCACGGAATGGTGGATGACGTAATCGATCCAAGGGAAACGAGAAAAAAATTAAAGGATGCCCTGGATATGCTTCGCAACAAAAGGGAAACCAGACCACCCAAGAAACATGGAAACATTCCACTTTAATAACCTGAACATTATAAAGTGGCGCAACCCTTTATCCTTTCTAATCTTTGCTCCACTTGAATTCCGCAAAGAAGCAGTTCATTTCCGTTCAGACTTTCTGGCTCGGTGCGTCGGGAACATCTGGGTAACTCAATGTAGTGGGACTGCCCTCCGCGTTATCCTCACCAGAAAGTCTTCACTGTGAAGGAATTCAAAATCGCTCAGATCAGAAAGGATAAAGCGTCTCATTTATAAAATTTATTCCTATATGGATGGAACTAAACATACATGACCCGCATGGTCACAAATTGATATGAAAAGGTATTTTCATATCAAAGAATTTTACTAAGGACGGCCTTCGAGTTCGTGCGAAGCTACGGGGCTAGAGAACGGGAATTAGCCCTCAAACTGACTCCATCATCGAAATACCCGGATGTTTTTGAGGGCTCCGTTCTTTAGTCTCGGAGCGGACATTAATCACATCTGGGGCCGAATTCGACAAGTAGACGTGTAAATCTTTGATATGAAAATAATTCCCTCCCGGGTCATACTGATCTAAAAATGTCAAGTGCTTGGTATCAATTTCCAGATAAAAATGGGTATAGGGATGCCCGGGATAATCGTTGTAAATGTTTCCAGTAGTTATGATGCAGTATTCTTCTGAACTTCGTATCCTAATTGACGCACCTTAGCGATAAAATATCTTTCCATTCGTTCTTGGTTTCGCTTCTGTAAAAAGTCTTCACCTAACTCTTTATAGTGATCATCGTTTAA
>NZ_JAKIHL010000027.1 GCF_021608135.1 Microaerobacter geothermalis | reverse complement strand
GTAGAGTAGAGAACTGAAATTTCATTGCGGGCGGAAGCCCGTTTTACTTTTTCAGTTCCCCCTTCATCAAACCGGACGTGAGGTTTTCCCTCATCCGGCTTTCCGATGTTCTTCTTCCTTCAGCGTTAAGTACTTTCCTTAAGCAGCAAGTTTCTTGAGTCCGGCGAGATCAGCTATGATCGCTACTTTGCCGGACTTGCTGTGTTTCTTACGACGATTGTGTTTCTTGTTCCAGAACAGCATTAATCTCCTTCGGATATACCAATCGATTTTGTTCAGGAATCTGTCCGCAAAGTTATCCAAACCGTAGTAATTTTTCCATCCTTGGATTTTGGGGTTTAGTTCCTCCACCATCTGGTTCATCGTCCAGTACAGGCGTTTTCTCGGTTCCGTGACCTCTTTAACGGTTTTTCGCATCTTTCCCATCGCCTTCTTGGATGGAAAACTGCGAAGAATATGAACTTCTTTCCCTTTCATCATCTTTGGTATTTTCCGGTGATGCATACCCAAAAAGTCGAATCCGTCTTTGTCTCCCCAAAGGTTGACGAGTTTGGATTTTGATGCATTCATCTGGAGTTCCAACTTACCAAACACTGCTTTCAAGACATCGATCGCTTTTATCGCGTCTTCTTTGGTTTTACATAGGATAACGAGATCGTCCGCATAGCGGACGAGTGTGCCCAATTCCCTGAATTTCTTTTCCCAGATCGTGTCCAGGTAATTTAAGTAGATGTTCGCAAGCAAGGGAGAAATGACTCCGCCCTGCGGGCTGCCGATCTCGGTCTCATGAAACTCATGATCTTTCATGAATCCTGCCTTCAACCACTTGCGAATGAGTTTGAGCACTCTGCGGTCACTGATGCGCTGCTCTACTAGTGTCATCAGTTTCTCGTGCGGGATATTGTCAAAATAGCCGGTGATGTCAATGTCAACTACCCAATACACGCCTTTCTTGACCGCGCGGCGGATGTGGCGAATGGCATCATGGGCACTCCGTTTCGGTCGAAATCCGTAGGAGCAGTCCTTGAAGTCTGCTTCAAAGATCGGCTCCATCACTATTTTCGTCGCCATTTGAACGACGCGATCTCGGATAATGGGGATACCGAGGGGACGCGTTTTTCCATCTCCTTTAGGTATTTCCTTTCTCCTTGCAGGCAGCGGATGGTATTTTCCGTTCTTTAGAGTGTCTTGGATTTCGTGTACGAAACGCGCCTCACCGTACTCCTTGGTGATATATTCGATGGTTATCCCATCGACACCGCCGCTCCCGCCGTTCGCTTTTACTCGCTTCCATGCTTCCCAAAGTATGTCCTCGCGATATACTTTGTCGTACAGTGCATGAAACCGCCGCTTCGGATTTTCCTTGGCTGCAAGGCATAGTGCGTTTTGGAGTTGTCGAGCTTTCCCTTTGGTGTAGTTAGCAGGTTTTACTGCATTCACTGACTCTTACCTCCTCTGACACATGAACAAAGTAGGGGTCCTTTCCTCCTCGAGGTTTTGTTGTCCTCGTTTCTTCGGTATTATGACCCCCTCCGACTCCCTTCCCGCAGCTCGCCACTTCGCCTGTCGGGCTTATAGGTTCGCTCTTTACGACTTCCGCCGTGCGGGGGAGGGTCTCCCTAGTTCCAGGTACAACTTTCACAACATACCGATCCCCATACACCGGAGAATTCTTCCGTGCTGATTCCAAGTTCTTCACACGTTCCGTGGTCTTCGCCCAACTAACCGGGGCTCGACTTTCTCTTGTCCCTTGCGGGTTCTTTTTGACGATGCGGCAGGATTCACTTCATGTTACGGTCTGTTGTTTTGCTCGCACTCCGTAAGGAGTTACTTTGTCACAGGGCTTCAACCTTAGGA